>NZ_JBFRNU010000020.1:0-167870 GCF_041471145.1 Vibrio sp. 10N.261.54.A5
ATGGGCGACCACCAACACTTGGGACGTTAACAGAGTCATCCTTGCTTACGAGTTCACTCAGAGCGCAACCATGGTTTACTTTTATCTCTTCAGCATCGCTCACTGGCGTGCCGAAAGCGAAGGCAATATCACTGGTTACTGCATTTCCTGCGTAGGAAAAGACTTCTGTGTGTCGAAGTGCGCCGCCAGTCCAAATGGAAATATCCATTGTACCCGCACCGATATCGACAACACATACTCCAAGCTCTCTCTCGTCTTCAGTAATTACCGCATTGCTTGAGGCAAGTCCTGAAAACACGATTTGTTCTACTGTGAGACCACATCGTTCAACAGCTTTAATAATGTTTCTCGCCATGTCGCTATGGCAAGAAATTAGGTGAACACTGACTTCCATTCGAACACCAGATAAGCCAAGTGGGTTCTTAATCCCTTCTTGATAATCAATGGTAAATTCTTGTGGGATCACGTGCAGAATTCTCTGCTCATCACCTATTTTAATTGATTTCGCGGTATGGATCGCTCGATCCATATCGTCTTGAGACACCTCTTCATCAGAGATAGTGCCCATGCCTTTTTCAATTCGGCTTGCGATATGTTTACCCGATAGCGAGATAAATACATTGCTGATTTGGCATTCCGCCATCAACTCTGCTTGATCAATAGCTCGCTGAACCGACTTAACTACCGACTCTAGGTCGTTTACACCACCTTTATCCATACCTCTGGATGGGCTTTGCCCAGAACCAATGATATTGATTTGACCATCAGGCAATATTTCACCAACCAGAGCTGATATGGTCGCAGTGCCTATATCAAGACCAACGATTATGTTGTCATCTGCGGTCTTAGTCATCTGTGCTCTCTTCTAACTCTTGCTCTGGAAACCAGCCTACAGCGGCTCCCGTATCATACCTGAGGTCGATGTAGCTCACTTGATTCGCTTTACTACCAAGTTCGTTGTAAAGCGAAATGAAGCGTTCAACACGCTCATCTAAAGAATCTTTACCTAGTTCTAAACGGATACCGTTATCTAGGATTATTTGCCAAGCGCGACGCTCATTGAGAACGAGAGAGGTAACGGTTAACCCTAGACTGTTAATCAAAGGGGTTATCTGTCGCCACTTTTCTATCACTTCTTGGCTGGTGCCGTCTGGGCCGTAAAGCTTAACTCTATCGCCCTTCAACAGGCCGATATCACCATTAAACACCTGACCATCGTCATTCAGCAGCATGTTACCGTTCCAGATTGCTGCCGCATGGTACTCAGTCAAAAATACTTTTATTGTGTCTGGCCACTGCTTACGAATGGAGACCACTGAAACCCAAGGTAACGCTTCTAAACTGTCTTGCAACACACCGATGTCTTGCGACATGAAGGTTCCAATGTGCTCTAGCTCGCTAAAGGCATGTTGAACATCACCAGCGGTTACGTAAGTTAAGTCGCCTTGAAGTACTATTTTGGAGAGAGGCAATCGCTGATCGTCCCACATCCAAGTTAGTGTGGTATAGAAAAGAAACCCAATGAATAGCAATACCATGACAAAAAAAGACCCGCCTAAGGCGTGTTTCTTGAGCGACGGTAAACTGAATAGGTGGCGGTTTTCGCTAAAAGTACTTTCTACCAAAGCCCGCATTCCCTGTCGTTGGTTCGCAATTCTATTCCCTATCTTCGTAATAGAGGTAAAAGCACTTACTTTAACCTATGAATTATACTGAGCAAAATCAAACTATCAAACGTTGATAATAAGATTTTTGGTCAATTTTAGGTCAATCGCAAGAAGTGAGCGATTGACCACAGTCTGTAGACAGTATTCTGTTACGCGTTCTGCATTTTATTAATGTCTAACTGTAACGATTCCAACTGCTTCGCTACTCGACCAACATCGCCTGCACCCTGCGTTAAAACAAGGTCACCGCCTTGAATTACGTTGGCTAAAGCCGATGGCAGTGCGTTGATATCGGCAACAAAGATTGGGTCTATCTTACCACGCCCACGAATAGTTCGACTTAATGAACGTCCGTCAGCCCCTGCAATCGGTTTCTCACCTGCAGAATAAACATCTAACAGAATTAGGACATCAACCTGCTCAAGAACGTTCGCGAAATCATCATACAGATCGCGAGTACGGCTATAACGGTGCGGTTGGAAGATCATAACAAGACGTTTATCAGTCCAGCCACTACGAGCAGCTTGAATCGTCACATCAACTTCGGTTGGGTGATGACCGTAATCATCGACCAGCATTGCAACGCCTTTACCTGTTTCATACTCACCTAGGTGATCGAAACGGCGACCCGTGCCTTCCGTTCCCGCCATCGCTTTGAGAATCGCTTCATCGCTGATGTCATCTTCTGTTGCAACAGCAATCGCCGCGGATGCATTCAATGCATTGTGACGACCTGGAATGTTTAACGTGATATCAAGGTTAGCTTTACCTTCACGTACCACTGTGAATTTGCCTTGCTGGCCTTCTTGTACGTAGTTCTCAATACGAATATCCGCATCTTCAGAGAAACCGTAAGTAATCACCTGGCGACTTACCTGAGGAATAAGCTCACGCACTACTGGATCATCAACACACATCACAGCCTGACCGTAGAATGGTAGGTTGTGTAAAAAATCAATAAACGTCTGCTTTAGCGTTTCAAAATCGCCGCCGTAGGTATCCATATGATCCGCTTCAATGTTAGTTACGATACTAACCATAGGTTGCAGATGTAAAAATGAAGCATCACTCTCATCGGCTTCAGCGATAAGAATACGGCTTGAACCTAAACGTGCGTTAGTACCAGCACTTTTAACCAAACCACCGTTTACGAAGGTTGGATCTAGGCCGGCTTCCGAGTAAATCTGTGTCACTAGCGCAGTCGTGGTTGTTTTACCGTGCGTACCTGCCACAGCAATACCGTGACGAAAACGCATCAGCTCAGCCAGCATTTCTGCACGACGAACGATCGGTGTGCGCGCTTCACGAGCTGCAATAATTTCTGGGTTTTCTTCGTTGATAGCGGTTGAAACAACCACCACACTTGCGTCGGCAACGTTACTCGCTTGGTGACCGATATAAACGGTCGCACCCTTGCTAACTAAACGATCAGTCACTGGGTTTTGAGCAATATCAGAACCCGTGATCTGGTAGCCTTCATTTAGCAAGACTTCAGCAATCCCGCTCATTCCGGCACCACCAATACCAATGAAGTGGATAGATTTAACACGGCGCATCTCTGGCACCATTGCACGGATTTGCGCTAAGTCTTGGGTATGTTCAATCGTCATCAATTCAATCTCATTATTTTGCTAAAGCTTTAATCGCTTCAGCGACGGTCACATCAGCATCAAGCTTGGCGGCTTGACGAGCTTTTGTTGCCATCATTTTTAATTCATTTCTATCAAGCTGCGTGATAGTGTTCGCTAGCTTATCAGCCGTTAGTTGAGGCTGTTCAATCATTAACGCTGCGCCACATTCAACTAAATGGTCGGCATTCAACGCTTGTTGTCTGTCTTTGTGCATAAACGGAACGAAGATAGAACCGACACCTGCCGCAGACACTTCTGATACGGTTAATGCACCTGAGCGACACACTAATAGATCTGCCCACTCATAAGCTTGCGCCACATCATCAATAAATTCAGTCACTTGAACATTACCAACAGAATGTGATTTGTATTGCTCAATAACTTGTTGTTGATTGTTCTTACCCGCTTGGTGCATCACAGTGAAGCCTTCACCAAGCTGCGCCATCGTTACTGGCAAGGTATCGTTTAGGATTTTTGCGCCCTGACTGCCGCCCATAACCAAGATGCGAATATCGCCGTCACGCTCCGCCATGCGTTGCTCGGGTTCAGCTAAGGCAACCACATCTTCGCGTACTGGGTTACCCACCACTTCTGCGGTAGGAAACGCACCAGGGAAAGCTTGGAAAACCTTTTTAGCAATCTTAGACAGCCATTGGTTGGTTAAACCTGCCACTGCATTTTGTTCATGGAGAACCACTGGAATGCCAGACAACCATGCCGCGATACCACCCGGGCCACTCACGTAACCACCCATGCCAAGTACCACATCAGGCTGCCATGCTTTAATGTGTTGTCTTGCTTGAAGTATGGCATTAATAATCTGGAACGGCGCTTTAATTAACTTGCTAATGCCTTGACCACGCAGGCCTTTCACTTTGATGAAGTCGATTTCAATGCCATGCTTTGGCACTAAATCCGCTTCCATTCTGTCTGCTGTGCCTAACCAGCGAATTTCCCAACCTTGTTGCTGAAGCTTTTTCGCTACTGCTAACCCTGGGAAAACGTGACCGCCAGTACCACCAGCCATCACTAAAAGTTTTTTGTTTTGTTTCATCACGTTAGATTCTTATTCTACTAATTCGTTTTGACTATCAGCTTGTTCTTTTTGTTGCATTCGGCATTCGTGGTCAATGCGCAGCAGCATTGATACCGCCACAGACATAACAATTAAACTCGAACCACCATAACTGATTAGCGGTAGGGTTAGACCTTTGGTCGGAACGATGCCAGATGCAGCACCTACGTTAACAAGCGTCTGAAACGCAAACCAAATACCAATACCAAAAGCCAGATAGCCGCTGAACACTTGATCGTGTTCAAAGGCTTTTTTGCCAATAAAAATGGCTTTAAAAACCAAGCTAAAGATGAGTATCAAGACCAAGGTCACGCCAACAAAACCCAATTCTTCTGCCAACACAGCAAATACAAAATCGGTGTGCGCTTCGGGTAAGTATTCGAGTTTCTGAATTGAGTTACCGAGCCCTTGCCCCATCCAATCACCACGGCCAAACGCCATCAATGACTGAGTTAACTGGTAACCACTGCCGAACGGGTCGTTCCAAGGTTCCCAGAATGAGGTAACACGTCGAACACGATAAGGTTCTATAACAATCAAACCGACGACCGCGGCAATACCTGCCACCATCAAGGCGATAAACTGTGAAAGCTTGGCACCAGCAATGAATAGCATGCCGAACAGGGTCACTAGCATTACGACCACAGTACCTAAATCGGGCTGGCCTAGCAGCAGCACGGCAAAAGCGCCGAATACCATGATCGGTTTACCAAAACCACCGAAGAAGGTTTTTCTCACTTCATCTTGCTTCCGAACCAAGTAGCCCGCCATAAAGATAAACAGCGATAACTTGGCGACTTCAGCGGGTTGTAAGTTAAATAGCCCTAATGGGATCCAACGCGATGCGCCGTTAACCGACTTACCGACGGCTAATACCACAATCAGCAAGAAGAAGGACAAGCCCAGTAGATACATACTGTATTGAAACCAGCGTTGCATCGGGATTTGCAATATGACGCTAGAGACACCTAACGCCAATACAAGGAAGATGGCATGACGGAACATAAAGTGAAACGGCTGATCGGTTAAACGAGCACTGATGGGGAACGAAGCAGACGTCACCATCACCAAACCTGTCAGCATTAGCCCAAGAGCAATCCACACCAATTGACGATCGTAAAGCGCCTCGGGAGTAGCACGGTTTAGCCACTGCCAGATGGATTGATTAATCTCTTTGACTCTTTGCACTGAATGTTAGTCCTTCAACACGTTAAGCATACTCATGAGCAAGCTCAGTGAACGCATCACCTCTTGCCATGAAATTATTAAATTGATCGAAGCTTGCGCACGCCGGAGACAGCATCACCATATCTCTAGCCACCAGCTGTGGCGAGATAGATTCGATTATCTGCTGCATGGTATCGAACTTTTGTGCCGATGGGTGCAGAGGCATGAATTGATCTGCATCTTCACCGAAACAACACAGCTGAACACGCTCAAGTTGCGCCAATACTGGTTCAAGCTCACTAAAGTCAGCACCTTTACCAACGCCGCCAACCAAAAGATATAACGTACCTTGATACTCCAACCCAGACAGGGCTGCCAATGTGCTGGCTACATTCGTTGCTTTGGAGTCATTAACCCATTTGATTTCGCGCTTGTCAGCCACGACTTGGCAACGATGCGTCAAACCGTTATAGGCCTTCAAAGCATCAAGACTTTTGCTGTAGTCGATACCAACTTGCTTCAATAGTGCAAGTGAGACTAACGCATTCGCCACATTGTGACGTCCAACCAATGTTAAATCTTGGGTAGCAAGGACAGGTTTACCGTGATCGACCAACCACTCAGTACTATCAATCGTTGATACACCAAACTCTTGGTTATCTAGGCCAAAAGTCAACAATGGCATTGTCTGGTCAGGGTAAGTCTCTTTGTCTTCACGATTAACAATCGCACACTGCGCGTTATTAAAAATTCTTAACTTGGCTTCACGATAATCAGCCATACCCTGATAGCGATCCATGTGATCTTCTGACAGGTTCAAAAAGGCTGCTGCTACAAGGTTTAGGTTCGATGTGGTTTCTAACTGGAAGCTTGAAAGCTCAAGCACATATAAATCCGCATCAAGTTCTAGAAGGTCTAGGGCAGGAATGCCAATATTGCCGCCAACGCCAACGTTAAGGCCAGCCGCTTTAGCAAGTACGCCTGTCAAATCCGTCACGGTACTCTTGCCGTTTGAACCAGTAATCGCCACGACAGGTTTATTCACCGCCCAGCCAAACAACTCAATGTCACCGACAACAGGCGTACCTGCTTGAAGCACATCTTGAATTTCAGGGGTTGCTAAGGCGATACCTGGGTTAGCTACCACCAAATCAGCTTCCGCTAACCATTGGCTATTCCAGCTTCCAGAATGCAGCTCTACCGACTCAGGCAAAGATTCCTTTCCTGGTGGTAGCTCTCGCGTATCAATCACCTTCACATGAGTATGAGGCTGATATTTTACGAGATGTTTAACGACAGAGAGCCCGGTAATACCGAGCCCCACAACCACTACATTTTGAATATTTTGCCAACGTTCCATTTAAACAAGATGCTCTTAATAGTTTTAAAGAGCCCCTACTCAGAGGCTCACATAGGATTAACGAACTTTCAGTGTCGCTAGGCCAACCAGTACTAATACCATTGAGATTATCCAAAAACGCACGATAACACGCGGCTCTGGCCAACCTTTAAGTTCATAGTGGTGGTGAATCGGTGCCATGCGGAAAATACGCTGACCACGCAATTTGTAAGAGCCCACCTGCAGAATCACTGACAGAGTCTCCATTACAAACACACCACCCATGATCACTAGTACCAACTCTTGACGAACGAGTACCGCAATCACACCTAACGCACCACCCAGTGCTAGAGAGCCAACATCGCCCATGAATACTTGTGCTGGGTAAGTGTTAAACCATAGGAAGCCAAGGCCTGCACCAACGATAGCAGTACATACCACCACCAGTTCAGAGGTGTATGGGATGTATGGAATGTGTAGGTATGCTGCAAAGTTAACGTTACCTGTCGCCCAAGCGATAACAGCAAAACCCGCAGCAACCATAACCGTTGGCATAATCGCCAAGCCATCTAGGCCATCAGTTAGGTTTACCGCGTTACTGGTACCCACAATAACAAAGTAAGTTAGAACAATGTACAGTAAACCAAGTTGTGGCATCACATCTTTAAAGAAAGGCACCACTAATTGTGTCGCAGCAGTGTCTTGCCCATGAGCATACAGAGCAAACGCCACAACCAATGCAATAGCCGATTGCCAGAAGTACTTCCAACGCGCAATCAAGCCATCAGTGTTCTTACGAACGACTTTACGATAATCATCAACAAAACCAACTGCACCGTAACCGCCTAGCACGACAAGTACGGCCCAAACGTAAGGGTTTGATAAGTCAGCCCAAAGTAAGACCGTAATGATGATCGCAGCAAGGATCATCACACCACCCATGGTTGGTGTACCACGCTTACTGAAGTGAGACTCTGGGCCGTCATTACGAACAACTTGGCCAATTTGCAGCATTTGCAGACGCTCAATTAAACGAGGTCCCATCCACAGCGACAGACATAAAGCCGTCAAAATGCTCGCGATTGCACGAAACGATAAGTATTCGAACAAACGGAAAAAAGAAAGGTGTGGCTGTAGTAGCTCTGCAAGCCAAATTATCATGAAAAGTTCTCCTTTAAAGCAGCGGCTATTTTACTCATTCCTGCACTATTGGCGCCTTTTACCAACAAGGTATGTGGCGCGTTTTCTGGCAAGCTCAAGTGCTGCTCTATGTGCGCGATCATCGCTTCATGCGTTGCAAAGTGAGTGCCGTTACACACTTCACTAATCACCTTGGTATCATCACCGTAAGTGAGTACATGCTCAAAAGCGAATGGGGCAGCATATTCACCGACTTGACGGTGAAGTGCAAGGCTTTCATCGCCTAATTCAGCCATATTGCCTAAAATCAACCAACGCTGACCTTTGAAGCTCGACAACAACTTAGCTGCCGCCTTCATTGCCGGTACGCTGGCGTTGTAACTGTCATCTATCAGCTTGATATTCTGACTTAATTGTTGAACCTCAACTCGGCCTTTAACTGAGATAAGATTCGCTAAACCGCTTTTTATTTCTGCAAGCGTGGCACCGAATTGAATGCTCAGTGCAGCTGCCGCTAATGCGTTTGCTACATTGTGCTGACCAATAATGCCAAGTTCGACATCGATAGCGCCTTGCGGGGTCTGCATATCAAAGCAAGCTTCACCCTGCTCGTTGATGCGAATATTCGTCGAAAAGTAATCCGCCGTGTCATCACTTTCAGAAAAGGTCAGTACGTTTTTGTCTGCAAGCACATCTTTCCAGAAGTCACCACCATTGCTCTCTAGGTTAACAATAGCAGTATCACCAGCAGCAAGCCCCTGAAAAATTTCGCCTTTCGCTTGTTTAACACCATCAATTGAGCCAAAGCCCTCTAGATGCGCGGCAGCAACGTTATTCACTAAGGCCACCTGTGGTTTCACAAGCTGCGTGGTATAGGCAATTTCACCAATGTGGTTCGCGCCCAGTTCTATCACGGCATAGTCGTCATTGGGTTCACTGCGCAGCAAGGTTAGTGGTACTCCAATATCATTATTGAAGTTACCCGCTGTAAACAGCACTTTGCCACGTTGTTGTAGAATACTCGCGACCATCTCTTTGACGGTCGTTTTGCCACAGCTTCCTGTTATCGCCATGGTTGGCACGTTACATTGTTTGTGGATCCAAGCACTTAGCTGACCTAAAGCAAGTTTAGTGTCTTCAACAACAACTTGAGTAATATTTAGGTCAAGTTTTCGTTGAACTAATAACGCACTCGCATTGGCCTCAACAGCCTGACCACAAAAATCATGCGCATCAAAACGTTCACCTACAAGAGCAACAAACAGTGCACCTTCTTCAACGGTGCGAGTATCGGTAGAAACCGCATTGATCAAACTATTGCTCGATTTGCCAGCCTCTATCAGCTGACCGTACACCGCTGAGCAGATCTGCTCGAGTGATACATCAATCATTATGAAATACCTAAAAGTTGTAGTGCTGACTCTCGATCCGAATAGTGGATCGTTTTGTCTTTCAATACTTGGTAATCCTCATGGCCTTTACCTGCCAGAAGAATAATGTCGTTATTACCCGCCTGCTCTAGAGCAAACTTAACCGCCTGAAAGCGATCGTGTTCAACAAAGGCGACTTCAGGCTCACTTAAACCTGCCAGCATGTCTTTAACAATCAATGCCGGGTCTTCACTGCGAGGGTTGTCATCTGAAATAATAATGTTATCGGCGAACTGCTCTGCGGTAACCGCCATCATAGGGCGCTTGCCTGTATCTCGATCACCACCGCAGCCAAAGATTGCCCATAGCTTTCCAGAGCAATGTACACGTAGTGCTGCCAATGCTTTCTCTAATGCGTCAGGTGTATGCGCGTAGTCGACAACCACTTTCGCTTTGTTTGGTACTTGGAACAATTCCATACGGCCAATCACAGGTTGCAATTGAGGTGCTGTGTCGATCAAGGTTTGCTTGTCGATGCCTAGTACAAGTAGGGTCGCGAAAGCAACCAATACATTTGATGCGTTGAACTGGCCAATTAAAGGAACAGACAGTTGTCCCTGCCCCCAGCTACCATCAAAAGCGAGTTTGATACCCGTCTCTGCATAAGCAACATCCGATGCCCATACTGACTGCTGGTAGCCCGATAACGGAAGCAATGACACAGCTACTGCATTGGACAGATCAGCCATCCAAGCTTTACCGACTTCATCATCAACATTAATCACAGCGTGCTTACACTTATGCTGAGTAAACAAGCTCTTCTTAGCCAGAGCGTACTCTTGCATCGTGCCGTGGTAATCCAAGTGGTCACGGCTCAAGTTAGTAAATACACCAGCCTCAAAATCCAATGCCTTAACTCGGCCTTGAACCAAACCATGAGACGAGATTTCCATCGCGGTATAAACAGCGTTTTCTTCAGCCAACTCACTCAGCGTACGTTGTATTTCAATCGCACTACCGGTCGTATTCGCCGCCGTTTTAAGGTTGTCTAGAAAACCGTTACCCGTGGTGCCCATTACCGCAGAGCGTTGGCCGACTAAATCTAGCCACTGAGCAATCAATTGGGTGATAGTGGTTTTGCCATTGGTGCCGGTAACACCAATCAGCTTAGTCGCCTGAGACGAGTAAACACGACCGGCCAACTCAGATAACACCAAGTTAAGGTCTTTAATGTAAACAACCGGAACAGCATCCAACCACTCAATCAGACCATGGGCCTTTTCAGCATCAGCTTGTGCGATAACGGCATTGGCTCCCTGTGAGACCGCTTTGTCAATGAAACGACGGCCATCAACAGCATGCCCAACTACAGCAACAAAAATATCGCCGTCTTTGATGGCACGACTATCCAACTCCAACTGTTCAACGGCAATCGCATCCAGCTCAGGTGAACTAAAGTCACCCCAAGGAGAAAGTAAAGATGACAGCGTGAGGCTATTACTCATATTGAATCCTGATTGGCTCTATTCTTGAAACTTGTTTTCATCAGCAGGGACATTCAGAATTTGCAGTGCGCCCTTCATGATTTCAGAAAAAACAGGGGCTGCGACCGAGCCACCATAGTAGAGGTCACCTTGAGGTTCATTGATCATCACAACCAAAGAGACTCTTGGGTCACTCACTGGAGCAACACCTGCGGTATAGGCGAAGTACTCGTCTCCATAACCACCGGAAATCGCTTTTCTAGATGTACCTGTTTTTGCTGCTACTCGGTAACCCGGCACGGCGGCTCTTGTCGCTGTACCGCCCTTTTGGGTTACGCCTTCTAGCATGTTCAAAACCAACTCAGCATTTTCGCGCTTGATGATCTGTTTTGAGAAATCTTGGTCGTTGCTTTTAACGATATGGATAGGTTCGTAAACACCGTGATTCGCTAACGTCGCATAGGCATGAGCCAATTGCAGCGGAGTAATCGCTAGACCATAACCAAAGGATAAGGTAGCGATTTCAAACTTAGACCAGCGTCGACGGTTCGGGAAAATACCCGCGGTCTCACCGACTAGATTCAGCCCAGACATCTCGCCAAGACCAACAGAACTGTACATGCCCAGTAGCGCTTCAAGTGGCATATCCAGTGCTAACTTCGCCACACCGATGTTACTCGACTTCTTAAGGATTAACGCCAAGTCTGCCTTACCAACTTTGGAAGTATCACGTACACGGCTACCACCGATTTGCATGATGCCGTTACCCGTATCAATTACAGTATCAGCATCCGCGGTACCATTTTCGAGAGCGGCAAGAACAACAAACGGCTTAACCGTCGAACCTGGCTCAAAAGCATCGGTGATCACGCGGTTACGCATCTTAAAGCTTTGTAAATCAGCACGATTGTTTGGGTTGTAAGACGGTGCGTTAACCATGGCCAAAACCGCACCCGTTTTTACGTCTAATAAGATGGCAGATCCAGACGTCGCCTTGTGATCGGCTACCGCCTGTTTAATCGCTCGATAAGCGATGGCTTGTAAGCGCTGATCGATGGTCAATTCGAGTGGTTTACCTTCTTCACGCTCTTCTAGTGCAATGTTTTCAACTACTCGCCCGTAACGGTCTTTACGGATTGTACGTTTACCTGCTTCACCCGTGAGCCACTTATCGTAGCTGCGCTCGACACCTTCTAGGCCGTGTCCATCAATTCCGGTCACACCAATAAGATGCGCGCTG
This sequence comes from Vibrio sp. 10N.261.54.A5, assembly GCF_041471145.1. Classification (NCBI taxonomy): domain Bacteria; kingdom Pseudomonadati; phylum Pseudomonadota; class Gammaproteobacteria; order Vibrionales; family Vibrionaceae; genus Vibrio; species Vibrio sp. 10N.261.54.A5. Next base: position 12,114 of record NZ_JBFRNU010000020.1, read on the forward strand.
ACTTCACCGGCTGGGTAATAACGACGTGATTCTGCTTTAAGACCAATACCCACCAGCTTTAAGTCGCGGATGTATTTCGCCATTGCTGGGCTAACTTGTCTTTGTAGGTAGATAAAACGACGAGATTTGTCGCTGGAGATCTTGTTGATCATCGATTGTCGATCTAAGCCAAGTACATCGGCTAACGCGTACCAACGATCAATTTGGGCCATGCCGTTTTTATCGAAAATCGTTTTAGGATCGGCCCATACCGCTTCAACTGGAACACTCACAGCAAGCGGCTCGCCATTGCGGTCTGAAATAATACCGCGAGCAGAAGGAATGGCCTTAACACGTACTGAGCGAAGGTCGCCCTGACGAATTAAGTTATCTGGTTCAATAATTTGGATGTAAGCCACACGACCAACCAGCGCAGCAAAGGCAAGAAACACGAAAGCAATAACGACGTTGAAACGCCATTTAATCAGAATTGGATCCGAGTCCTTTTCGCTCTTCACTCGCTCTTTCGTTGGTTTCTTAACGGCTTTCGCGGGTGCTTTTTCCTTTTTACCGGTCATTTCAGTGTGATCACAACTTCTTTGTCAGAGTCTGGACGTTTCATGTCTAGCTCTCTTTTTGCCGATGCTTGAACGCGACTGTGTTCAGCCAGAGCCGTCTCTTCAAGCATTAAATTTCGCCACTCATCATCAAGCTGTTCTCGCTCCACCAATGCCATGTCTTTTTGAGTGATCGCCTGACGTGACATATGTGTCGTAAGAACGACCCCCATCGCACTTGCAAAGATACAGATAAGAAGCATCAATGGGATCTTACCCACGGAGATCAAATCAAAAAATATTATCTTGGCTAAGTTAGGTTTGGAGGTCTTCATTGACTATAGCTTTTCTGCGATTCGTAATACTGAGCTACGTGAACGAGTATTCTCATCCACTTCGCCTTTTGATGGCTTAATCGCTTTACCAACAGGCTTAAGATCAGCACTGCCTAGCGCTTTGATCTGCTCTTCTGTTAATGGCAAGCCATGTGGTACTTGCGGGCCTTGGCTCTCTTTACGGATAAAGCGCTTCACCATGCGGTCTTCAAGTGAATGGAAGCTGATAACAGATAAACGACCTTCTGGAGCAAGAATACTTGCAGCACCTTTCAGTGCCGTGTCGATCTCTTCAAGCTCGCTGTTGATGTAGATACGGAATGCTTGGAAAGCACGTGTCGCTGGGTGCTTTTTCTCTTTAAAGCTTTTTGGTGCTACATCTGAGATAAGCTTAGCCAACTGGCCAGTGCGCGTTAGCGGTTCGTTCTCTTCATTCTCTTGATAAGCAATGATGCCTTTCGCGATACGGCGAGCGTGTTTGTCTTCACCAAACTCACGGATAACCCATGTGATGTCATCAAGGTCAGCTTCAACTAACCACTGAGATACAGGAATGCCAGTTGTTGGGTCCATACGCATATCAAGCGGGCCGTCTTTCATGAAGCTAAAGCCACGCTCTGCGTCATCCAACTGTGGTGAAGAAACACCTAAATCCAGTAATACGCCATCCACTTGACCGACTAAGTCGTAACGCTCTGCATATTCAGCCATACCTGAGAATGGGCCGTGAATAATCGTAAAACGAGGGTCATCAATCTTTTGTGCTTCTGCAATCGCTTGTGGATCGCGGTCGATACTAAAGAGTCGTCCATTCTCGCCCAGTTTAGACAGGATTGTACGGCTGTGACCACCACGACCAAAAGTACCATCGATGTAGGTACCGTCAGGTTTGATCGCAAGTCCGTCAATAGATTCGTTAAGCAATACTGAAATATGTTTGAATGCTTCTGTCATAGTCTTCTCAGTGAGTGGATTGAGCCATTAGTTCGGCAATAATTTGTTCTATTAACGTTTTAGTGTACTGATTTCACGCTGTATCTCCACCATATTGTGTATAGGCTTTGGGAATTTTTGACCCAAGCTCATATCAGGGTGAAGGATTCTAAGGAAATCTAAATAATTTACGTCAATATAAAGCAAAAAACCCATCACTACCGTTAAGTAATGATGGGTTCTTTATATAGGTGGAGTTGACACATACGCCGGGTTCTGTTCCGCTTGCGCGGCGGTAACCATTCGTCTAGGCCTGCAATCGCTCACAGGCTCAAGCAATCTACCCGCCCCCATACGCGAGCAACGCAATGCGAGGGCCTATTTGATCTTGCTCCGGGTGGAGTTTACCTTGCTACGAACTGTTGCCAGTCGCACGGTGCGCTCTTACCGCACCCTTTCAGCCTTACCTGTGCCCCTTCCGAAGAAATGAGGCCATCGGCGGTCTTCTCTCTGCTGCACTTGTCGTGGGCTCGCGCCCCCCAGACGTTATCTGGCACCCTGCTCTATGGAGCCCGGACGTTCCTCCCCTCTGCCAGTCTCCCGAAGGACTTCAACGTCAGTTTCCCGAAGGACCTCAACGTCAGTCTCCCGAAGGACATCAGCAAAGCAGCGATTACCCGTTCAACTCCGAGGGCGGATTGTATAGAGATTAGAGTGCAGTGTCTAGCGAGATCACAAATATGCTGCAAACCGCTAAGTAAACGCATGAATTTCACACAATTCAGACAAAAAAAGAGGAATAACGGCAATACCATCACTCCTCACAAGCTTTTCAATACAGGTTAGCTACTCTATAAAGAGGTTTCTAGTGGTCTAGATGCTCTAGGCCCCATTTGTATAACGCGTTCTTTTTCAGATTGTAGATTTCTGCCGTCATCGCCGCCGCTTTTTTAAGAGGCAGCTCTTTGGTTAGAATGCCTAGTGTGCGAGTCGCTTCGTCTGGCAGTTCTGTGCTCGCTTCTTCACGGTGGCCGTGAATCAGTAACACCATCTCACCGCGTTTACGGTTCGCGTCTTCTTCAATCCACTCAATAAGTTCACCAAGTGGCAGCCCTTGGATGGTTTCGAAGGTTTTGGTTAGCTCACGCGCCAATACAACCTCACGGTCAGGGCCAAGAATCTCAAGCATGTCTTGTAGAGAATCTGAAATACGGTGTGGTGATTCATAGAAGATGCACGTGCGCTCTGCCTTTGCGATCTCTAAGAACTTGTCTTTGCGACCCTTGCTCTTTGGCGGTAAGAAGCCCTCAAAGCTGAAACGATCTGACGGTAAACCAGAAGCACTTAACGCGGTAATCACAGCACAAGCACCAGGAAGTGGCACAACTCTCACACCCGCTTGACGACATTGTGAGACAAGATGGTAACCTGGGTCACTAATTAAAGGAGTACCCGCATCAGAGACTAATGCGATAGACTGACCTTCTAATAACCTTTCGACTAGAACTTGCGCTTTAGTTTGTTCATTATGATCATGTAAAGCGAACGTTCTGGTTGATATATTGAAGTGAGCAAGCAGCTTACCCGTGTGGCGTGTGTCTTCGGCTGCAATAACATCGACACTTGATAAAATTTCAATTGCTCTTTGAGTGATATCTCCCAAATTTCCGATTGGGGTTGGCACAATGTAGAGAGTTGGGCTCTCTGTGAGCAAGGTTTTGTTATCTGTCATTTGTTTACCATCACTTCAACGATTAATATAGATACAAATTTATACGGAATTTAAAGAACTCATGGCAACGATGAACCATAAGAGACTCAGTGTACCACGCTTACTAACTCCAATTGCATTAGCAATTACATTGGCGGCTTGTTCTTCAGGTCCTCAAGCACCAACGAGCGTTGATATTACACTAGATCCAGCGCAATCAACTGAAAGTTACATGATGCAGGCGGATAGTAGCAAAGGAAGTCTACAAAACGACTGGTTAATCATGGCGCTTAAGGCTTCTGTGCAAGTTGGAAAAACCGATCAAGCAACTCTGCTGATTAAACGCTTAGCAAAACAAGAGCTGAGCGAAACGCAACAAGCGGAATGGCAATTAGCGCGCGCTCAGCTGCTGGTGAATAACTCACAGCCAGATCAAGCTTATAGCCAACTAAACTTCCAGCCTTGGTGGAAGCTTCCGAACGAGCAGTGGAAAGATTATCACGAGCTACGCGCGAACATCTCAGAGATGAAGAGTGAGTATTTCGAGGCAAGCCGTGAGTTAGTGCTCTATTCAGAGTACCTAGAGGCTGACGACGAGCTTCAACAGCAAACTGCCGACCGTATTTGGCAAAACCTGAATAGCTACTCTCAATACGAGATTCTAGAACTGAAAACATCACCGACAGAAGATGTGCTTTCAGGTTGGTTACAACTGGCAATCTACATGAAGACGCTGAACTCAAATCTTCCAAACCTGCAGGAAACCTTATCGGATTGGTTAGCCGAGAATCCTCAGCACCCAGCTGCTACTTACACACCTCAGGCGATCACCGACATCTTGGCGCTAGAGATCAGCAAGCCAACCAGCACTGCACTGTTGCTGCCGCTAACGGGTAAATACGGTAAGCAAGCACAACTGGTACGTGATGGCTTCATCTTTGCGATGATGAACGACAAAGAACGCGAAGAAGATGCAACGCTGACAGTAATGGATACCAACGTGCAAAGTGCTGCTGAGATTAAAGCGACACTGGAAGAGAACAACGTTGATTTCATTGTGGGTCCGCTGATCAAGAGCAACATTACTAAGCTTCAGCAAGCGCAGAAAAACCACGAGAATTCGATTCCAGCTTTAGCTCTGAACATTCCAACGCAACTAGAACCTGATACCAATATTTGCTATCTCGCTCTATCGCCTGAACAAGAAGTTGCTCAGGCAGCGAAACACCTATTTGCTCAAGGCTACAAGTATCCGCTTATCCTTGCGCCAAGAGGACGTTTAGGTGAGCGTGTTGAGCAAGCGTTTAAAGAAGAGTGGAAAAAATACAGCAGCAACGATGTGGCTATCAGCTTGTTCTCTGACAAACGCCAACTGCAACGTAATGTGAATCAGGTATTTGGCTTGCAAGAGAGCCAACAACGTATCGCTCAAATGGATGGGTTACTGAACCTAGACCTAGAAACAGAGCCACGCAGCCGTCGTGATATCGATTCTGTCTACATTGTGGCTAAGAACTCAGAGCTAACGCTAATCAAACCCTTCATTGAAGTTGCAATTAACCCTGATGCTAGCCAGCCCGCTCTTTTCTCAAACTCACGCAGCAACAGCGGTGATAAGCAGTATGAAGACCTAACCGGCGTGTTCTACAGCGACATCCCACTATTGGTTGAGAACAAAAACGAGCTTAATAAAGAGCTAAACGACCTATGGCCTGCACACTCAAACGGCCAAAAGCGTCTGCAAGCACTGGGAATGGATGCATACTACCTAATGGATGCACTGCCACAGATGAAAGCCGTACAGGGTTACAGCATTCCAGGTGAAACGGGTGTGCTAACCATCGATAACAACTGTGTGGTTCAACGTGAAATCAGCTGGGCAGAGCATGGGGCTTTTTAGCCGAAAGTTCCTATCCAAACCAACCATCACCCACAAACAAGTGGGTGATAAATACGAGGCCGTGGCAAAATCTTATCTGATTAACCACGGTTTATCGTTAATAGAAGAAAACTTCATAGCAAAATGTGGCGAGATTGATCTTATAATGCGCCATAACAATACGGTTGTGTTTGCTGAGGTAAAATACCGCAAGCAAACCCGCTACGGACATGCCGCTGAAATGGTGACTGCCAAGAAGTCACAGAAACTGCTCAAAACAGCCAATGTTTGGCTTATGCAGCAAGGATTGTCGGTGCACTCTACAGATTTCAGGTTTGATATTGTTGCCATTGAAGGGCCGAATGACACTATCGACTGGATTCAAAACGCGATTACCCAAGGATAAACATGCTAGACAGCATTAAAGAAAGTTTCACAGAAAGTATTCAAATCCAAATTGCGGCTGCAGAAGCTCTGCCTGACGCAATCACGCATGCCGCTCAAGCAATGGTTGCGACCTTGCTTAACGGAAACAAAATTCTTTGTTGTGGTAATGGTGGTTCGGCGTCGAATGCTCAGCAATTTGTATCGTGCCTACTCAACCGGTTTGAAACAGAGCGCCCTAGCCTTCCAGCAATGGCACTCACAGCAGACAACACCACGCTAACGGCTGTGGCTAACGACTACCACTATGAAGAGATCTTCTCTAAGCAGGTGCGTGCATTCGGTCAAACTGGCGATATTCTGTTGGCTATCTCGACTAGCGGTAACAGCAAAAACATCATCAAGGCAATGGAAGCGGCGGTAACTCGCGACATGACCATCATCGCCTTTACCGGTAAAGATGGTGGTGAGATGGCAGGTTTGCTTGGTGAACACGATGTAGAGATTCGTATCCCGTCACACCGTACAGCGCGCATTCATGAAGTACACATGGTGACACTGCACTGCCTATGTGACCTAATCGATCAAGTACTCTTCCCTGCCCACGAAGAGTGATATACGGAGCATCACAATGAAATCATTAACCTCTATGAGGCTGTTTAAGCTGATTAGTGTTTCGCTACTTACACTGTCTCTGTCTGGTTGTGCTGGCATTTTCATTGCTGGTGCTGCAACCACTGCAAACCTAGTCACGGATACGCGAACAACCAAAGAGATTTGGAACGACAACAACATCGAATTTGAAGTCGCAGCGATTACCAATAAACAACCATTCCGTGGCAACGTACGTGTCACCGCAAGCTCGTACCGAGGTTCGGTGGTATTGATGGGACAAGCAACCACAGATTCAGAACGTCGCGCTTTTGAAAACCAAGCCAAAGAAGTGGCTGGCGTTGAGAGCATCCACAATCAGGTTCGAGTGAAAGAACCTTTGTCTGTAAGTGCTATTAGTAAAGACAGCTGGATTACCACTAAAGTGAAATCAGCTCTGCTTGCGAATGCTGAGCTTAACGGCATCAAAGTAAAAGTGATTACTGAGGATTCAGAAGTATTCCTGCTTGGACTCGTGACTCGAGAGCATGCCGATATCGCAACAGAAGTTGCTCGTAACATCTCTGGCGTAAAACAGGTCATTCGAGCGTTTGAATATGGTGAAGAAGAGACGGCTGTTAACTAGCCGTAAGCCAGTCAATTGAATGCTATATAGCAGAAAAGAAAAAGCAGCGACGAGTCGCTGCTTTTTTATTTGGTTCGTTATCTAATACCAATCGTAGTAAATAATCTATCATTCTAGCTTGTTAAAAATCTCGATAACTGCGTTAGAATTTTTGATTGTAGAATAACTACTTATCAAAAAATTCCGCCTTGCTCTCAAGCTTTTTTCCTGCGCTATTTCTGATCACTTACTTACTGTGATTGGTATAACTAACGTTATTTGATAACACGAAGGCTTGGGCGACCTTTCGCTGGACGAGGTGGCTCAGGATCTGAGTCTGGCTCTTCAGCATCTACGTCTGCCGTTGCTACGCTCAAAGATGGGCCTTTTTCTGGTTCTTCAAAAGGACTTTCTTCAATCCCTTCTTCAAACGCTTCCATGTAAGCCTCTTCAGGTTCAAACATGGTACCAGCACCATTTTCACGAGCATAAATCGCTTGTACTGCGTAAAGCGGAACGATCACAGAGTGTGGACGACCACTAAAGCGAGCACTAAACGTCACAGCTTCGTTACCCAGTTCAAGTTGTCCAACCGCACGAGGCGCGATGTTCAGAATGATCTGACCATCTTGAACAAACTCTTCTGGAACTCGCACACCCGGTAATGTTGCTTCAACAACAAGGTGTGGAGTTAGTTCGTTATCAACCAGCCACTCATAAAATGCACGAAGCATGTATGGTCGGCGTGGAGTCATATTAGAAATATCCATAAACGCTTAGCGAACGAGTCGCATCTCACGCTCAGCTTCAGTTAGAGAAGCTAGGAATGAATCACGTTCGAATACGCGGTTCATGTAAATCTTAAGCTCTTTAGAACCAGGACCAATTAGTTCGATACCAAGCTCAGGTAAACGCCATAATAGCGGAGCTAGGTAACAATCAATTAGGCTAAACTCTTCGCTCATGAAGTATTCATACTCAGCGAAGATAGGAGCAAGAGTCAGTAGGTCGTTGCGCAGTTTAACGCGAGCTGCTTCAGATTCTTCAGCGTTGCCTTTAACGATCTTCTCTGCAACTGAATACCAGTTACGCTCAATGCGGTACATCATTAGACGGCTGTTACCACGAGCAACCGGGTATACAGGCATCAACGGTGGGTGAGGGAAACGCTCATCTAGGTATTCCATGATGATCTTCGAGTCATATAGAGCAAGCTCACGATCAACAAGAGTAGGTACTGATTTGTACGGGTTCAGTTCAACAAGCTCTGCTGGTAGATTTTTTTCATCAACCAACTCAACTTCAACACTTACGCCTTTTTCAGCAAGAACGATGCGCACCTGATGGCTATACATATCAGAAGCACTTGAGAAAAGAGTCATTACAGAACGTTTATTGGCAGCTACAGCCATGGAGCCCTCCAGTACACTTTAAATAAAAACAATGGAGGCCTAAAGCCTCCATTGAACATTAACATAATTTGGGAATTAGCACGGTATTATAGCACAATTAGTGCACATCACGCCAATACTCTTTCTTCAGCAAAATCACGATGATAGTGAAGATTACTAAGAAGGCCATTACCCACCAACCCATAGCGTGACGCTCAAGTTGAACTGGGTCGCCCGAGTAAACCAAAAAGTTAACAAGGTCACGAACTGCTTCGTCGTATTCACCAGCACTTAATTCGCCAGAGCCGTCAGTCTCAGTGCCAACAACAACCGTCACTTCCTCGCCATCTACCATATGAGTATCGTAGATTGGTGTTGGGATACCTTGCAGTTCTTCAAGAACGTGCGGCATACCAACGCTTGGGAAAACAATGTTGTTCACGCCAAATGGACGAGACGGATCTTCATAGAAAGTACGAAGGTAAGTGTACAGCCAGTCTGCGCCACGAACACGAGCAACCAATGTTAGGTCTGGTGGCGGAGCACCAAACCAACTTGCCGCTTGATCAGAAGGCATAGCATTAACCATCAAGTCACCGATTTTCGCTTCAGGGTCGAAAATCAGATTTTCCTTCATAAGATCAACGGGGATCTCTAAATCATTCGCAACACGTTCATAGCGCTGGTACTGCGTTGAGTGACAAGCGAAACAGTAGTTCATGAACATCTTAGCGCCATTTTGCAATGAAGCTTTGTCTGTTAAATCATTGTTCGCTTTGTCTAATGGTACGTTTGCACCCGCTGCCATCACCAGTGACGGCAACATAGCAAATAAAATTACAATCCACTTTTTCATTTGAATGTCACCCTTTCTGGTAATGGTTTCGTCGCTTCATTTTTACTGTAGAACCACAGTAGAACGAAGAACATGAAGTAACCTAAGCTAAAGATTTGAGCCAGTAGCGTGTATGTTGGCGTTGCTGGAAGCGCACCAAGTACACCAAGCGCAATAAAGCTTATTGTGAATTGGATGATGTTAATCAAATGCAGTTTGCTACGGTAACGGTAAGAACGCACTTTACAACGGTCGAACCATGGTAGTAGGAATAGCACAACAATAGATGCGCCCATTGCTACAACACCTAGCAACTTATCAGGAACAGCACGCAGAATTGCGTAAAACGGCGTGAAGTACCATACCGGAGCGATGTGCTCTGGTGTTTTCAGTGGGTTAGCAGCTTCAAAGTTTGGCGGCTCAAGGAAGAATCCACCCATCTCTGGGTTAAAGAACAGCACATAACAGAAGAAGAATAGGAAACCGGCCACACCAACCATATCTTTCACGGTCCCGTATGGGTGGAAAGGAATAGAGTCAATGATGTCGTATTTCTTAGTGTAATCCTTGTGGAATGGGAACTGCGTTTTGTAGTCGTCGCCCATTGTGCCTTTAGGAAGTTTCGTCTCAATACCGTCTGGGTTGTTCGAACCCACTTCGTGCAGTGCTAGTACGTGAAGTACGATAAGCAGCAGAAGTACAATTGGTAGAGCGATAACGTGCAGTGCGAAGAAACGGTTCAGCGTTGCACCAGAGATGATGTAGTCACCACGGATCCAAAGCGTTAGGTCATCACCGATAACAGGGATCGCACCAAACAGAGAAATGATTACCTGAGCACCCCAGTAAGACATTTGACCCCATGGTAGTAGGTAACCCATGAAAGCCTCAGCCATAAGCACTAAGAAGATCAACATACCGAAGATCCAAAGTAGCTCACGAGGCTTTTGGTAAGAACCATAGATTAGGCCACGGAACATGTGCAGGTAGATAACAACGAAGAATGCCGAAGCACCTGTTGAGTGCATGTAACGTAGTAGCCAACCGTATTCCACATCACGCATGATGTATTCAACAGAAGCAAATGCACCCTCACCTGACGGTACGTAGTTCATTGTTAGCCAAATACCCGTAAGGATTTGGTTAACCAATACCAACATTGCCAAAGAACCGAAAAGGTACCAAAAGTTAAAGTTCTTAGGCATTGGGTATTCAGATAAATGCTTTTTATACGCATTCATCGCGGGTAGACGTTTCTCTACCCAATCAAGCAATCCTTGCATTACGCGTCTCCCTCGTCCACACCGATCATGATCTTAGTGTCACTCAAATACATATGCTTTGGTACAACAAGATTCAATGGAGCTGGTACGCCTTGGAATACTCGACCTGCCATATCAAACTTTGAACCATGACAAGGACAGAAGAAACCAGACTTAACACCCTGAACTTGTTCTGCAAAAGAATCCGGCAGGTAAGTTGGAGAACAACCTAAGTGCGTACAGAAACCAACAGCAACGAAGAATTCCGGCTTAATTGAACGGAACTCGTTCTGTGCGTATTCTGGTTGTTGTTCAGCTTCAGATTGAGGGTCACGAAGTTGACCACCGATCGATTTTAGGTTTTCTAGTACCGACTCAGCACGGCGTACAACCCATACAGGTTTACCTTGCCACTCGACACGAACCATTTGTCCCGGTTCTAACTTACTGACTTCCACTTCCACCGGCGCGCCCGCAGCTTTCGCCTTGGCACTCGGATTCCATGATTTAATAAAAGGCACGGCTACAGCAGCTGCTCCTAAACCACCAACAACGGCTGTTGTTGCGGTTAAGAAACGCCTGCGACCGTTATTTAAAGGCGCGTTGCTCATCCAAACATTCTCCCATTTGCTCCTTGTGGATTGAAATAATTCCGATTAAAGAGCATGGCTAACAAAATATGTATTTAGTTCTATTTATTGACGGCAAATGATAAATAAAACCCTACTTTTTGACAAGATAAAGCTACCTTTTTGTAACAATCATGAGGCAAAGCGCACATTGGGTTACAAAAGCTTTCAAAATATAAGAATTTGGAAATAAAACGAGGAAGGGAAAGCGTTTAGAGGGGGTATAAAAACAAAAAGCCCGGCATATAGCCGAGCTTTGAACCACAATTCCAGTCGTAAAACTGGGGGCGTGTACTTTTTCGTAAAGAAAAATTAACGCTTAGAGAATTGAGGTTTACGACGTGCTTTACGTAGACCAACTTTCTTACGTTCAACGCAACGAGCGTCACGAGTAACGTAGCCAGCTGCACGTAGAGCAGGACGTAGAGTTTCATCGTACTCCATAAGAGCGCGAGTGATACCGTGGCGGATTGCGCCAGCTTGACCAGAAATACCACCACCAGAAACAGTGATGTAAAGGTCAAGTTTCTCAGTTAGTTCAACTAGCTCAAGAGGTTGCTTAACAACCATACGAGAAGTTGGACGACCGAAGTAAACATCAAGGCTACGCTTGTTGATTACGATCTCACCAGAGCCTGGTTTGATGAAAACACGAGCTGCTGAGCTTTTGCGACGACCAGTGCCGTAGTATTGATTCTCTGCCATTTTCATAATCCCCTTAGATGTCTAGTACTTGTGGCTGTTGAGCAACATGGTTGTGCTCAGTACCAGCGTACACTTTAAGCTTACGGTACATCGCGCGGCCTAGAGGACCACGTGGAAGCATACCTTTAACTGCTAGTTCTAGAACCATTTCTGGTTTCTTAGCAATTAGCTTTTCAAAAGTGATAGTTTTAAGACCACCTGGGAACTCTGAGTGACGGTAGTAAACCTTACCCTTAGCTTTGTTACCAGTTACAGCAACTTTCTCAGCGTTAACAACGATGATGTAATCACCAGTGTCTACGTGAGGAGTGTATTCTGCTTTGTGCTTGCCGCGTAGGCGAGAAGCGATTTCACTTGCTAGACGGCCAAGAGTTTTGCCTTCAGCGTCTACAACATACCAGTCGCGTTTTACAGTTTCTGGTTTAGCAACGAAAGTTTTCATGCTAATAATTACCTATTTAAAAAATTTACACTTAAGGAATACTCGCGTATTCCCACTGTCTAAGAGTTACCATTCATCACCCCTTCGAGTGTTGGAAAACTCTTGGCATAACGTGATTTTACTCATCGCTAGAGGCCCGCAGTAACGGTAGGTCGCAGGATTATAGAGAAGAGCGAAGAAAAAATCACCTCTTTTTGAACAAAATCACGATTTTTTTAATTCTATTTCTTATTCGAGATAATCAAAGCTAACTTAAGTGTTCTTTTGCCAAATATTCATGGCTCTGCATTTCAATTAAACGCGACTGACAACGTTTAAATTCAAACTCTAGCTGACCATGGGTGTATAGCTTTTCTAGCTCCACTTCCGCTGAAATAATCAGCTTCACATTGCGCTCGTAGAACTCATCAACTAATGCAATGAAGCGCCTCGCAGCGTCATCTGAAGTCGCGCCCATTTGCAATACATCCGCCAATAGAACTGTGTGATAAACCCGAGACAACTCAATATAGTCGTTCTGGCTACGAGCCGACTGACAAAGCTGAGCAAAGGTACCATGCAGTACGCCATCACTCGCTTCGACTACATCTAATTGACGGTGGTTAACCTCTATCTGCTTAAGCTTCTCTTTATCTTCACCAACGAGCTGAGCGTAATACTTTTCGAGATTAATATTCGCTTGGCTATCTAGCGGGTAATGGTAAATCTCAGCCTGTTCTAAGGTACGTAGACGATAGTCAATACCACTATCGACATTAAGGATATGACAGTTGTCTTGAATGAGCTTGATGGCAGGTAAGAAACGCGCTCGCTGTAACCCGTTGCGATACAGATCCGCAGGTGGAATATTAGAGGTCGCAACCAAGATAGCGTTTCGAGCGAATAACTCTTGGAACAAGGTTCCTAGGATCATCGCATCGGTGATGTCTGAAACAAAGAATTCGTCGAAACAGATAATGTCCGCTTCTTCCTTCAACTTGTCTGCGACTAAAGGCAATGGATCACTCACATTACCTAGCGCCTTTAGCTCATCATGAACTCGATACATAAAGCGGTGAAAGTGAACACGCATTTTTTTAGTGGTCGGTAAGGCATCATAGAACGTATCCATTAGGTACGTTTTTCCTCGCCCTACGCCACCCCAAAAATAGAGACCTTTCGGTGGTTGTGGCAGTTCTGGCTTTTTGCCTAGTAATTTCTGGAAGCGAGTCAGTTGAGGAATGGGCGTATTCATGTAATCTTGAAATTGATGAAAGAGTTCATCTAAAGATTTTACGGCTTGCTCTTGTGCTGGATCTCTTTGAAATCCATGTTCTTTTATATCTTGTTCGTATTTTTTAATGGGATTCATGACGACATTTCCACAATGAAAGCAATATCAGACAACAACTAAAAATGAGCCCAAACAGTACGAGGAATAACGTGATGTGGTGAATAATGCAGCATCAAACTGCTAACTAGCGCACACGCATTTCTCTTTATACTGCGGCTTTCTCATAGTACCATGGAGCCGTATCACGTGTAACTAAGCAGTAACAAACATGTTAAAAAACAATAATAAGGAGCTGTTATGCCTTGGATGTATGCCGTTGCCGGTTTACTAGTCGGAGTTATTTTAGGGGTCGCTATTTCTCGTCTCATGACACCTGAATACAAAAAACAAAAGAACGTACAGAAAGAATTGGATAGCGCAAAGTTTGCCCTTGAGCAGCAGCGACAAGAGCTGGCTGATCACTTTGCGAAATCAGCAGAAATGTTGGACACATTAGGTAAAGACTACACAAAACTGTACCAACACATGGAAAAAACAAGCTCAGAGCTGATTCCTAACCTGCCAGAGCAAGATAACCCGTTTGTGAAAACAGCCGCTGCCCATTCGGACAAGCCACAAGAGAAGCCTTCAGTAAAAGAGGCGACACTTGAGGAACAACCGAAAGATTACGCTAATGGCGCAACCGGTTTATTTACAGAGCAGAAGAAAGAAATCATGAATGCTCCCGATGTTGTTACAGCAAAAGCATCGTAAACATTTAACACTTCTGTGAACTTTACAAAGGTTTTTGAGTCATAACTTTCACTCAGGTCATTTGAAACTTATCATACTTATTAAACGTATAAGAGGGTTAAGACCTTAACTAGAGAGGAGTTTATGATGAAAAAACCTTTGCTTGCTTTATCAGTGCTAACTTTAATCTTAAGTTCAATCATCACCCCCATTAAAGCAACAGCCGCACTGCCATTAAGTGTGGGTAATGAACAATTACCGAGCCTTGCTCCTATGCTTGAACAAGTGACCCCCGCTGTGGTTAGTATTGCCGTAGAAGGCAAACAGGTACAACGTCAGCAAATCCCTGAACAATTTCAATTCTTTTTTGGTCCAGAACAAACACGAGAGCGTCCCTTCCGCGGATTAGGCTCTGGTGTCATCATTGACGCCGAGAAAGGTCATATCGTGACCAATTACCATGTCATTAATGGTGCGGACGATATCAAAGTAAAACTGCATGATGGTCGAGAGTACGATGCTGAGCTAATCGGCGGCGACCAGATGTCTGATATCGCACTGCTAAAATTAGAAGAAGCCAAAAACCTGACCCAGATAAAAGTCGCAGACTCAGACAAACTAAGAGTTGGTGATTTTAGTGTCGCGATCGGTAACCCATTCGGACTTGGGCAAACCGTGACATCCGGTATTGTTTCTGCACTCGGCCGTAGCGGCCTGAATCTAGAAAACTTTGAAAACTTCATTCAAACCGATGCAGCAATCAACAGCGGCAACTCTGGTGGTGCGCTAGTGAACCTTAACGGTGAGCTAATTGGTATCAACACCGCCATTCTTGGCCCTAACGGAGGTAATGTCGGTATCGGCTTTGCAATCCCTTCTAATATGATGACAAACCTGACAGAACAAATTCTCGACTTCGGTGAAGTAAAACGCGGCATGCTTGGCGTTCAAGGCGGAGAAGTGACCTCTGAATTGGCAGAAGCACTCGGTTATGAATCAAGCAAGGGCGCCTTTGTTAGCCAAATCGTCCCTGACAGCGCAGCCGATAAAGCAGGACTGAAAGCGGGCGATATTATTGTCTCTATTAATGGCAAACGCATTGATACCTTCAGCGAGTTAAGAGCTAAGGTCGCAACACTCGGCGCTGGTAAGCAGATTGAACTGGGTGTGGTTCGTGACGGTAAGAGCAAAACCTTTGATGTGACGCTTGGTGAATCCACCAATAATAAAACACAAGCTGAGAAGCTCCATGAAGGACTAGCTGGTGCTGAGTTAACCAACACAACAGAGAGTGACTCTGCAACGGGCGTCAAGGTATCGAATGTTGCTCAAGGTTCACCAGCCGAAGCCTATCAACTCCTGAAAGATGACATCATCATCGGAGTAAACCGCCAGCCCGTTAAGAACCTTGCTGAGTTTAGAGAGATTCTTGAAAAACAACCTGGTGTACTGGCGCTTAATATCCAGCGAGGCGACCGAACTATCTATCTTGTGATTCGATAGTCTTACGTCAGCGCAATTACAGGGAGGCTCAGTAAGTTTGCTTTAAACTTACTCAGTCTCCCTTTTCTTTAGATCAATCAAAATGCTATGCTTCACTTGTAATCAAATCAGTCATCCATTGATGGAGGCTTCACACCTTACTTGTTGAAGAGGGAAACATGCTGTCCTTTCTATTTCGTTCTATTTCCCTTGGACTCGTTTCAGCGGCGCTTATTCTTCTCGCCTTCCCGAGCTTAAGACCAGCGATTGTCGCTGACGTCACTAGCCCTAAAGTCGATAATATTGGCTCTCTTCAGATTTCATTTAACCAAGCAGTTCGCCGCGCGGCGCCTGCAGTGGTTAACATTTATAGCCGTAAATACGCTGAAAGCGATCGAAACAAACTGCTCACACAAGGTTTGGGCTCTGGGGTGATTGTTAGCGAGAAAGGCTACATCATTACCAACTTCCATGTGGTGGCTCAAGCAGACCAAATAGTTGTGGCACTTCAAGATGGCCGAGTAGCAGCTGCGCAACTTGTCGGTTCAGACAAACGCACCGATATCGCGATACTTAGAGTCAGCGGTGATAATCTACCGGTGATCCCACTCAATCCTAATTACAAAGCCAATGTCGGTGATGTTGTACTGGCTATCGGTAATCCATACAACCTAGGTCAAACAACAACCTTTGGTATCATCTCTGCAACCGGCCGTTCTTCGATCAGTGCCGATGGCCATCAAGCCTTTATCCAGACCGATGCGGCAATCAATGAAGGTAACTCAGGTGGCGCACTGGTGAACTCACAAGGTGAGCTAGTCGGTATCAATACCGCCTCTTTCCAGCAAGCTACCGACATGGAAACCTATGGGATCTCATTCGCTATCCCCTATCCGCTTGCTAATAAAATCATGGAAAAGATCATCGCCGATGGTCGTGTGATTCGTGGCTATATTGGTATCGATGGACAAGACATCAACTCAGTCACCTCACGCATGTTGGGTACTAAGAATATCGGCGGGATCGTTGTGTTGGGGATAGACCCTAATGGTCCGGCTGCCGATGCGGGTTTTGAAGCTCAAGACATTATTGTCAGTATCAACGATAACCAAGTAAATGGTCGCCAGAGTGTAATGGACATCGTTACCGACCTGCGACCTGGTACAGTTATCGATGTGGGTATATTGCGCCAAGGTGAAAGCAAAACCTTAAAGGTGACCATCGCCGAAGATACTCGCCTGTAGAGCAAACTCTGTAAGCAATGATTCAAGCTGCTAATACACAAGTACAAAAAACCCAGCTCATAGGCTGGGTTTTCTTTTATCTAAAGATTGTTTCAAGTATCTCTACGATTCACTTTGCTCTTCGATATCGATGCGAGTCACTCGCTGTAGTCCTCTAGGCAGTAGACCACCACGACGACCACGTTCACCACGGAAGTTTTCAAGATCCGCAGGTTTCAAACCAAGCTTACGTTTACCGGCGTAGATAGTCAGCGTCGCATTCTCTGGGATAGCCATAAGATGTGAGACAAACTCTTCACGCTCTTTTGCTTTCGCAGAAGGGATGTTGATGATCTTGTTGCCTTTACCTTTGCTCAGCTGAGGGAGATCTTTAATCGGGAACAACAACATACGACCTTGGTTAGTAATCGCCAAAATCTGATTACTGTCCAAGTCAGCAATAGGGCTTGGCATCATCACTTCAGAAGCTTGTGGCAAGTTAACCAAGGCTTTACCGCTCTTGTTCTTGGACAGCAGATCGCTACCCTTACAAACAAAACCATAACCTGCATCAGAACCGACTAACCATAATTGTTCATTCTCTCCCATCACCACTTGGCGAATAGAAGTACCTGGGCTGACGTTCAAGCGGCCTGTAATTGGCTCACCTTGGCTTCGCGCCGACGGTAATGAATGTGACTCAAGGGAGTAGCTTCGACCATCACTGCCGAGGAACACCGCTTGCTGGTTACTCTTACCCTTAGCACTCGCTAAGAATTTATCACCCGATTTGTAGTTCAAACCTTCAGCGTCAACTTCATGCCCCTTGGCATGACGAATCCAACCTTTCTCAGACAACACAACCGTGATTGGTTCGCTTGGTACTAAGTCGCGCTCTGTTAGCGCTTTCGCTTCAGCGCGCTCAATCAGAGGTGAACGACGATCATCGCCGTATTTATCCGCATCTGCTTGGATTTCTTTCTTGATCAGCGTATTCAAGCGACGCTCTGAACCGAGTAGCTTTTCAAGCTTCTCACGTTCAGCTTCAAGCTCTTCTTGTTCCGCTCGGATTTTAAACTCTTCTAACTTAGCTAAGTTACGAAGTTTAATATCAAGAATCGCATTGGCTTGAATTTCAGAAATGTTGAAACGGCTCATTAGGACAGGACATGGTTCGTCTTCTGTACGAATGATCTCAATCACTTCATCGATATTAAGATAAGCAGCAAGCAAACCTTCTAAGATGTGCAAGCGTGCCAGTACTTTATCTAAACGGTACTGCAAACGACGGCGAACCGTTGTGCGACGGAACTCGATCCACTCTTTCAGGATTTGAACTAAGCCTTTAACTTGAGGACGATTATCTAAACCAATCATGTTCAAGTTAACGCGGAAGTTTTTCTCTAGATCCGTCGACGCGAACAGGTGACTCATCAATTGGTCACAGTCGATACGATTCGAACGAGGAACGACAACGATACGCGTTGGGTTCTCGTGATCCGATTCATCTCGCAAGTCGTCAACCATTGGCAGCTTCTTAGCGCGCATCTGGTTAGCGATTTGCTCAAGTAACTTCGCACCTGACACTTGATGAGGTAAAGCCGTGATAACAATATCAGAGCCTTCCTTGTGCCAAACCGCGCGCATCTTGATGCTGCCACGTCCAGTACGGTAGATCTTTTCGATGTCCGATTTCGGGGAGATAATCTCAGCTTCAGTCGGGTAATCTGGACCTTGAATGAAACCCATCACGTCTGAAAGCTCAGACTTAGGCGTATCAATTAGGTGAATGGCTGCATTAGCGACTTCACGCACGTTGTGTGGTGGAATATCGGTCGCCATACCTACCGCGATACCTGTAATACCGTTAAGTAGGATGTGAGGTAGGCGAGCAGGCAACATTTGAGGCTCTTTCATCGTGCCATCAAAGTTTGGTTGCCAGTCAACAGTGCCTTGACCTAGTTCACCTAGAAGAACCTCAGCAAACTTAGATAATTTGGCTTCGGTATAACGCATCGCAGCGAACGATTTCGGATCATCAGGAGCACCCCAGTTACCTTGACCATCGACCAATGGGTAGCGGTAAGAGAAAGGCTGCGCCATCAGTACCATCGCTTCGTAACAAGCAGAGTCACCGTGTGGGTGATACTTACCTAATACGTCACCAACGGTACGTGCTGATTTTTTGTATTTCGATGCAGCCGATAAGCCTAGCTCAGACATCGCGTAGATAATACGACGCTGTACTGGCTTCAAGCCATCACCGATATACGGCAATGCACGATCCATGATCACGTACATTGAGTAATTTAAGTAGGCATCTTCGGTGAACTTGCGCATTGGCAGCTGTTCAACGCCATCATATGTAATTTCGTTAGACATCCATTATACCTCGGCCATATCACCGTTAGTCTGTAGCCATGTACGGCGATCATCTGCACGTTTCTTACCAAGCAGCATGTCCATCATCTCGTTGGTCGCTTCGCTATCATCAATCGTTAACTGAACAAGGCGACGAGTGTTTGGATCCATGGTGGTTTCACGCAACTGAAGTGGGTTCATTTCACCCAGACCTTTGAATCGTTGCACGTTGATCTTGGCTTTCTTCTGCGATAGTCGTTCAAGCACACCGTCTTTCTCTGCGTCATCAAGTGCGTAGAACACTTCTTTACCGCAATCGATACGATACAGAGGAGGCATTGCCACATAGATATGACCCGCTTCAACCAATGCATGGAAATGGCGAGTAAACAAAGCACATAGCAGTGTCGCGATATGAAGACCATCCGAGTCCGCATCGGCAAGGATACAGATCTTACCGTAACGCAGGCCTGATAAATCATCGTTGTCCGGGTCGATACCTAGAGCCACCGAGATGTCGTGCACTTCTTGCGAAGCCAATACTTGGTCTGCTGACACTTCCCATGTATTTAGGATCTTACCGCGAAGTGGCATAACTGCTTGGAACTCACGGTCACGTGCTTGTTTAGCAGAACCACCCGCCGAGTCCCCTTCCACGAAGAAGATTTCGGTACGGCTTAAATCTTGAACTGAACAGTCAGTTAGCTTACCCGGCAGTGCTGGGCCAGAAGCGATTTTCTTACGCACAACCTTTTTGCTTGCGCGCATACGGCGGTGGGCATTCGCAATACAAGCTTCTGCTAGTTGTTCTGCCAGTTGTGGCTTTTCGTTCAACCACAGGCTAAACGCATCTTTTACCACACCAGACACAAACGCAGCGGTTTGACGAGAAGACAAGCGCTCTTTTGTTTGGCCAGCAAATTGCGGATCTTGCATCTTCACTGATAATACGTACGAACAGCGATCGAAGATATCGTCGCCCGTTAACTTAACGCCACGCGGCAGCAAATTACGGAATTCACAGAACTCACGCATTGCATCAAGAAGACCTTGGCGAAGACCGTTTACGTGTGTACCTCCTTGTTTAGTCGGTACTAAGTTCACGTAACTTTCGGTGATCATGTCGCCGCCTTCTGGCTGCCAGATGATCGCCCAGTTTGCCATTTCTGTTTCAGCAACGAATTCGCCAACATACGGTTCTTCAGGCAGCAAGGTGTAACCTTTCACGCCTTCGGCAAGGTAGTCTTTTAGACCATCTTCATAGAACCATTTATGCTCTTCACCACCGACTTTGTCGATAAAGGTAATTTCTAAACCTGGGCAAAGCACTGCTTTTGCACGTAGGTTGTTAATCAGACGAAGTGTCGAGAATTTAGGGCTATCGAAGTACTTAGGATCAGGCCAGAAATGTACTGATGTACCACTGTTACGATGACCACAAGTGCCCGTCACAGTAAGCTCTGTTACTGCATGACCGCCTTCAAGTGCGATCTCGTGAACCTGACCTTCTCGGCGTACGGTCACTTCAACACGTTTTGACAGCGCGTTTACAACCGAGATACCTACACCGTGCAGACCACCAGAGAACTTATAGTTGTTATTCGAGAATTTACCGCCAGAGTGGAGCTTAGTTAAAATCAGCTCAACACCTGAGATCCCTTTTTCAGGGTGGATATCGACAGGCATACCACGGCCGTCATCGGTAACTTCTAACGATTGGTCTGCATGAAGTACCACTTTGATCTTCTTAGCGTGTCCCGCTAGTGCTTCATCGACCGAGTTATCAATGACTTCTTGGGCAAGGTGGTTAGGTCTTTCTGTCTCGGTATACATTCCCGGGCGGTGTCGCACAGGGTCGAGACCTTCAAGTACCTCGAGGTCTTTTGCATTATATTGTTCAGTCATAATACGGAGTTTACTCAAAAAGTTTGCGTCAGTTCGCTGGCTCCAGTTTCACTAAAGCAGAATCATTACTATGAACCGTCATAGTAGAGCGAACGAGCGAAGTATTGGGGAATATAGTCTGGAAGCTGAGTAATGATGTCAAGCTAGTTCAAAAACTAAGACATCAAACTATGATATTTCACCATTGATAGATGAAATAACAGGCAAACAAGAGAAAATCACTTGGTTGGTGGAACAGATTAAAGATTTAGAAAGGTGATGATTTGTTGTGGGTAGCGTTCAAAATCAACAAAGCTATGATCCCCGCCCTCTTCTACTGTCTGCGTTGCACCTTGGTACTTCTCTACCGCTTGTCGGTAATCCAGAACTTCGTCTTCCGTTTGCTGAAGTAACCAGAAGTCGCTCGGCTTAGCGATAGCCGAAACCTCTAACGCCTTCAGTTCATCAATATGTTTTGTTTCCAGTACATATCGTTCATCTGTGTATGGGTTTACTTGTTCACCTAAATAGTCAGCAAGAAGCTCATACGGCTTCACTGCTGGGTTTACAACCACCGCTTTAAAACCATAGTG
Organism: Vibrio sp. 10N.261.54.A5; assembly: GCF_041471145.1. Taxonomy (NCBI): domain Bacteria; kingdom Pseudomonadati; phylum Pseudomonadota; class Gammaproteobacteria; order Vibrionales; family Vibrionaceae; genus Vibrio; species Vibrio sp. 10N.261.54.A5. The sequence goes on from NZ_JBFRNU010000020.1 coordinate 33,920, forward strand.
GCTATTCAGCCATGTTGAAAGATAGCCACCCAGCGAGCTACCGACCAACGCTATTTGATATTGCTCTTTGTATTGCTCCACCAGCTGCTGTAAATGAAGTGCCGCTTGTTGAGGGAAACTCGGCAGTTGAGGGGTTACGACTTTAATATCAGCGCGATGCTCCGCACAGTAATCTGCCATCACATTCGCTTTATGAGAACGTGATGAGCTGTTAAATCCGTGAATATAGAGAAGCAGCGATGGCTTATTAGCTTGTTGATTAGAGCCTGGCATCAATAACCGCCTTCATTAGTAACCAGCAGCCTTAAAATCAGGCAAGAACTGCCCATGAGGCAGACGACGAACTTGCGTGCTAACGGTACCGTCTTGATGTAATTCAATCTCTCTCCAGCCCGGAGACAAAGTATCAACCGCGAAGTCATCTGAGTTAGGTTTGAATTGCACACAAGTCGACGGTGTTGCCATGACTTGTACACCATGATGATCTCGGTTCATGTCTTGATGAACGTGACCACACAGTACGGCTTTAACATTGGTGTGCTGTTGAACCACATCCCAAAATTGATCGGCGTCTTTTAGGTTATGTTGATCTAACCATGCGCTGCCAACCAACAATGGATGGTGGTGCAATAGAACCAAGGTATTACGTTCAGGGAACTCCGTCAGCTTCTGTTCTAATAGGTCAAGCTGTTGATCGCTGAGGCGACCATGAGGCACACCAACCACCTGCGAGTCTAGCATCACCATCTGCCAGTTATCGCCTAGCAAGACATGCTCAACACACTGTATTTGTGGTGATGGTAAAACACTGCCCATATTAGGCTTAAAGTCATGGTTCCCTGGCAGCCAATAGCATGGCTTTTCCAAAGGCTGAATCCCTGACTCAAATTTCTGGTACGACTCAGCACTGTGATCTTGAGATATATCACCGGTTGCTAAAATCGCTTGATAGTCAAAGCCCTGACTAACAATGCCATCGACTACAGCACGAAAGCTATCTTGAGTGTTGATGCTTAATAAGCTGCCATTGCTCGGCGCAAATAAATGCGTGTCCGTTAGCTGCACAAGCTTAATAGTGCTCTCATCAAATTTTGAAGTGTGTGATAATTCCAAAATAACAAATCCAGATACGTTACTGTTTAGACTTTAAAAGTGTTGATAAATAGGCTCAATTAAAAGGCAATTGGGGTTCGGCTGATACCCGTTTTTAAACAAAACGTTAACCATTCCCCAAGAAATTTATTCAATTGAAATTTCTCGTCCTTTTGCAGAAGCTTAGTGTTGGGGTAGTCATATTTCGCTTTGACTCGCGAAAAATCCCCGCTAGCGCACACTTCTGCAACTCGAGCGTCGTGATATAGCCTGACAGACATTTTTGGCAAAGGAAACACTGGCATCGCATCACTCTGACATATATCTATTAATGTGGTGTATTTTGTGACCTCATTCACTGTCAATTGATACACCATATTAACGGCTTGGTAACAGCGAACGTCACCAACCTCATGCCCAACCGGTAACAAAGCGTTCAGTTTGGCATAGTTAGTCTCGTAAACTCGCATCAATTCAGCAAGATCAACATGATACGGTTTTTTGACCGCGATATTTGGCATGACGTTAATCTATCCACTCTGACTGTAATTCTTGGTAGTTCAATTGTAGCCACTGTAGCGCAATGATCGTGGCTCCATTTTCAAATACACCATCTTTTACCAACTGATAAGCAGCTTCGCGACTCATCACTTGTACACGAATGTCTTCACCTTCGTAGTCCAATCCGTGTACCCCTTTGGCTGTCGTTGCATCAACACAGCCAACAAAGACGTCGAGCTTTTCAGAGCAACCACCAGATGAAGGATAATACGAAGTAATAGGCAATACAGATCCGACTTCGACTCCGGCTTCTTCCATTGCTTCACGACGAGCGACGTCTTGTGGCGATTCGTCCGTATCAATGATCCCAGCAACAATTTCGTATTGCCATGGGTTCTCATGCTCTAGGGCTCCGACACGGATCTGTTCGACGATCACCACTTCATCACGCACAGGATCATAAGGTAGCAAAGCGGCAGCATGTCCACGCTCAAACATCTCACGCTCTATTGGTTGGCTCCAGCCTCCCTCAAATAGTCTATGTTTAAATGTGTACTTGACCATTTTGAAAAAACCACGAAACAGCGTCTCTTTTGAGACTATTTCCACATCTTGCGGAGTAAACTCATGTCGTTGATTGTCATACTGTTGCATTTGGTACCTCACTAAGTGATCTTTATAGTTTACTCATTGTCCGAGTTAACTACCAAGGATAAGGTTCAACTTTTTATATAAAATTTATAATTAAAGTTAAGCTTTAAAAAATAAATATTGCACAAGTGGACAGTTAACTGTAAAAAAGTGCAAAGTTTCGAGTAAATTACCACCAAACTGGGTTAAACTCTTCTAAAGAAAATTCCATAAAAGGCAGGAATAGGAAAATGAAAAAACTGCTTCCACTATTTATCAGTGCAGCAATTGGCAACCTGAGTTCGTCAGCTTTTGCTGATACGCTAGCTGAAGTTTACGACCAAGCAAAACAGAACGATCCACAACTTCTTCGTTCAGCAGCGCAGCGCGATGCCGCTTTTGAAGCAGTAACGTCAAGTCGTAGCTCTTTGTTACCGCAAATCAACCTAACAGCAAACTACGACATTAATCGTGGTGATCGAGATACATCAGGTGTTGGTAATTCAAGCATTGATAACAACACTTGGGGAGCTGCTATCGGCTTCAGCCAAGAGCTTTACCAGCGTTCTTCATGGATCACACTAGATACGGCAGAGAAAACCGCTCGTCAATCTGATTCAGCTTACGCGGCAGAACAACAAGCCTTGATCCTTCGTGTTGCGACAGCATACTTCGAAGTGCTTCGCGCTCAAGATAACCTAGAATTTGTTCGTGCAGAGAAAGCAGCGGTTGCTCGTCAACTAGAACAAACTAAGCAACGTTTTGAAGTAGGTCTTTCAGCAATCACCGATGTACATGATGCGCAAGCTCAGTACGATGGTGTTTTGGCTGATGAAGTTCTTGCAGAGAACGACCTAACGAATAGCTACGAAGGTCTTCGTGAGATTACAGGTCAGGAACACTCTAACCTAAGCATCCTAGATACTGATCGTTTCTCAGCAAGCAAATCTTCTGAGTCTGCAGTTGCACTTGTTGAACAAGCAGAACAAAAGAACCTTAGCTTATTGGCTGCACGTATCTCTCAAGACGTAGCAAAAGACAACATCTCTCTAGCAAGCTCTGGTCACCTACCAAGCTTAACCCTAGATGGTAGCTACGCTGTTTCAGATCAATCAAACAGCACCCAAGATTACGACCAAGACAACCTAAACATTGGTTTGAACTTAGTTGTACCTCTATACACGGGTGGTAACACAACTTCATTGACTAAACAGGCTGAATACAACTACGTTGCAGCAAGTGAAGATCTAGAAGCAACTTACCGTAGCGTTGTAAAAGACGTACGTGCATTCAACAACAACATCAGCGCTTCGATCGGTGCTCTACGCGCTTACGAACAGTCTGTAGTTTCTGCTCAGTCTGCTCTAGAAGCAACAGAAGCTGGTTTTGATGTAGGTACTCGTACTATCGTTGACGTACTAGATTCGACTCGTCGTCTATATGATGCGAACAAAAACCTTTCAGATGCTCGTTACAACTACATCCTAAGTGTACTTCAGCTTCGTCAAGCAGTTGGTACGCTAAGCGAACAAGACATTGTTGATGTAAACGCAGGTCTAAAAGTAGCAAGTAAGTAACTCTTAATTACTCAAGTTACCGTTACAAAAATGCCGCTCATTGAGCGGCATTTTTATTATCGATTAAAGCGAGATTTACTGCCTAACTAAAAGCTTAACGCCAAAAACTAAAAACTAGCCTCGACCACCTTTAATCGCTTTAATGATTTCAGTGGTAGAGCAACCATCTTCAAAGTTAAGTACTTTCACTTCACCACCAGCAGCAATCACTTCCGCACCACCAGCAATCTCTTCAGGCTTGTAATCACCACCTTTCACAAGAATGCTTGGCAGTACCTCAGAGATTAAACGTTGAGGGGTATCTTCAGAGAATGGCACAACCCAATCAACTGCACCTAAGCCAGCCAATACCGCCATACGACGATCAGTTGGGTTCACAGGGCGACCAGGGCCTTTCAAGCGTTTCACTGATTCATCGGTATTTACCGCAACGATCAAACGATCGCCCAGCTCAGCCGCGTGATTCATGTAAGAAACATGACCAGCATGTAGAATATCAAAGCAGCCATTGGTCATAACTACCTTCTCGCCTTTCGCACGAGCACGCTTCACCGCTTCAACCAGTGCCGCTTCTGAGATCACACCGTAGTCTGTGTCTTGACTGCCGTGAATCGCTTCAGCTAGCTCTATCGTGGATAACGTTGACGTACCTAGCTTACCAACAACGACACCAGCTGCAGCGTTCGCTAATGCACACGCCTCATCCAATGGCTTACCAGCTGCAACAGACGCAGCCAGTACTGAGATAACCGTATCACCAGCACCAGTTACGTCGTACACTTCTTTCGCTTGGGTTGGCAAGTGGAATGGTGCCTGACCTTTACGTAATAAAGTCATACCATTTTCACTGCGAGTCACCAATAGAGCTTCAAAGTCATACTTCTCGATCAAGGCAATACCCTTCTCGATAAGATCTTCTTCTGATTTCACTTTACCTGCAACCAGCTCAAACTCTGCCATGTTTGGTGTAAGTAATGTCGCACCACGGTAGCGCTCTAAATCCGCGCCTTTGGGATCGATGAATACAGGAACATTGGCTGCGCGTGCTTTTTGAATGAAGCTCTGTACATGCTCTAATGCACCTTTCGCGTAATCTGACAAGATAACCGAACGTACATTTGGTAGGGCTTGCTCCATGCGAGACAGAATAAGCTCTGGGTTGGTGTTTTCGAATTTGTCTTCAAAATCCAAGCGAATCAACTGCTGACCACGGCTCATCACTCGTAGTTTGGTGATGGTTGGATAGTCTTCTAACTCAACGAAATCACACTTAACCTTCAGAGCACCTAAAGTGCTTTTCAACACCTCAGCAGGCTCATCTTTACCAGTCAAACCAACAACATGAGCATGCCCACCAAGAGAGGCAATGTTCATTGCTACGTTGGCAGCACCACCAGGACGCTCTTCGTTATTTTCTACTTTCACAACGGGGACTGGTGCTTCTGGTGAAATACGGCCAGTTGGGCCATACCAGTAACGGTCAAGCATTACGTCACCGACAATAAGAACACCTGATTGGCTGTAGTCAGGTAGAATTGGTTTCATTGTTGAGCTCCAAAAATCGAATCTGGCTAGAGTCTAGCACACTGATTACAGTGGCTAAACTACAGATAAATGAGTAAAAGCCTATCAAGATAAACATAGCACTCGCTACGCTATGACTGAATTATGCTTCCATCCACTGCTTCCATGCCTGAACAACATATTCTCTTTCCATTTCGAACTTTTCAATCGCCACATCCGCATCAAGGTTAAGTAGATTACGGTGGTGGATTTCATCCCTTAATGTGGTGTACGCATTGGTCAATGCCATACCTTGTTGCTCGTCCATTATCCCTTGCGACAACAAGCTTTCAAAGATTCTCACATTGTCACACCAACGAGTAAGCTTAGGTTTCTCGTTGCTGTATCTCAGCACTAAGTATTGCGCCAAGAACTCAATATCAGTAATACCGCCCGCATCTTGTTTAAGCATGAATCGATCGGCTTTTTTACCGCCTAAATGGCCACGCATTTTTTCACGCATATCCACAACTGACTTTTTGAGTGTTGCCTCATCTCGTGGCAAGCACAAAACCTCATGCCTAGTTTTGTTAAACGCAGATACCAATAAGTCATCACCGTAAATCATACGAGCACGAGTGAGGGCCTGGTGCTCCCATGTCCACGCGTCATTGTGCTGATACTCGTCAAAGGCATCGGTTGGACTCACCAATAGACCAGATGCACCAGAAGGGCGTAGGCGAGTATCGACTTCGTACAAAATGCCAGAAGCAGTTCTGGTCGAGAAAATATGAATAATACGCTGCGCTAATCTTAAGTAGAATTGGCGTCCATCGATCTCTTTCTTTCCATCAGTATAGATGTGTACCGGGCAGTCGTGCATGAACACGATATCAAGATCGGAGTTATAACCAAGCTCCCAACCACCGACTTTGCCATAACCAACGACAGCAAAACCGCGACCTTCGCGATCTTTAACATGGGTCGGTTCACCAAACTTGGCGGATACTTGTAACCAAGCTTGATTGACCCCCGCCTCCACAATGGCTTCTGCTAAGTAGGTCAGGTGATCACTGACCTTCATGACAGGTAGAGCACCCGCAATATCCGCGGCTGCAATTCTCAATATACAGGTCTGCTTAAACTGACGCAGACCTTCCATCTGTTGCTCCATATCATCTTCAGGGATACGGGCTAGGTAATCACGCAGCTCGGTCTTGTAAGACTCAAGTGGCACCGGATTGTAGAGTTGTTGAGGGTCGATAAGCTCATCTAACAGAATTGGGTAACGACCTAGCTGCTCTGAGATCATCGGGCTTGCCGTACACAGGCGAACTAGCTGAGTCAACGCGGCAGGGTGTTCATCTAGTAGTTCAAGGTAAGTGGTACGCGTAACGATTTTATGCAGCAGATGCAGTACTCGCGACAAACCAAACTCGGCATCCTTAGCGGTGTACAGCGCTTGAAACACTTTCGGCATCAGTCGATTGAGGACTTCCCGCCCACGAGGGCCAAGAGTCTTTTTAGCCAAATCGGCTTTAAACTGAATGATCGTTTTCGCCGCATCAGGCGGGCTCGCGACCGCAATGTCGTGTTCCAACACGTGCTCAATTACATCGGGTTTATGGGCCATATCCCACAACTCGCTAAAGTGGCTCGCGATCGGATTAGCGTCATCTTCATCAACGCCAATTAGGTCTTCGAACACGGTATGTACATTCGCCATATGGGCGCGAGTTGCCACAATCAAGCTATCCCAATCGGAAAATTGCATGGCAACCGCAAGCTGCAGTTGTTCGAATTCACCGTCAGGTAAGGTTTGAGTTTGCTTATCAGCCATGGCTTGTAACAGGTTCTCAAGGCGACGCAAAAACAGATAAGCTTCACGTAGGTGCCCCACCTCTTCAGACTCTAGCAGATGAAGGGATTCAATCGCACTTAAGGTTTCGAGTAACCCTCGACCGCGTAAGCTAGGCTCGCGTCCACCACGAATCAATTGGAAGACTTGTGCGATAAACTCAACTTCACGAATACCACCAGAGCCAAGCTTGATGTTGTTCGAGAGACCACGACGACGCACTTCGCTGCTGATCATAGACTTCATTCGGCGCAGAGATTGAATCGCACTAAAATCAATATAACGGCGGAACACAAACGGGCGTAGCATTTGGCGAAGCTCTTGATACTCAGGGTACATCTCACTGCCCATCACACGCGCTTTGACCATAGCGTAGCGTTCCCAATCGCGACCTTGTTCTTGATAGTAATCTTCTAGCGCAGCGTAACTCATGACCAGTGGACCACTCTCACCGAATGGACGCAGGCGCATGTCTACTCGATAACAGAATCCATCGAAGGTTTGCTGATCAAGCGCCTTAATAATACGTTGCCCGAGACGTGTAAAGAACTGCGCATTGGCAATGCTGCGTCTTGCACCTTGGGTTTCACCATTCTCTGGGTAGGTGAAGATCAGATCGATATCGGAAGAGAAGTTAAGCTCACCGCCCCCTAGCTTGCCCATACCAATGATCAACATCGGCTGTGCTTCGCCTTGTTCATTACAAGGTGTGCCCCACTCTTTACAACAAATATCGTACTGCCATTGGTAGGTTTCGAAGATCATCGCCTCAGCCAACATCGATAGATGATTTAGGCTCTGCTCTAGCTCCCACGAACCCATAAAATCACGCCAAGCAATGTAGGTCATTTCTCGATTTCGGAATTGACGCAGCACGCGCTGACCGCTCATTTCATCGGTGCAACTAGAAAGTAATTCAGCCAAGCGTTCTCGGTATCCTTCAGCGCGTTCTTCGCATGCCAACATATTAGGTAAGTCACCACATAAAACCGTATCACGCTGCAGGCAATCACCAATAAAACAGCTTAAACCGAGTACACGTTTAAGATCTTCAGTCAGTGGCTCAGACCAAGTATTGATGGCTTCACTTTGATGCTCTAATAATTGCTCAAAAGCAGACTGGGAGTGAGTGATGAGTTGAGAAGGCAATGGCATGTTTCTTCCTTGTATAAGCTGCGCGCCGAACAATCGGTTTATCGATTCAGTTCTTCAATAACGAGTTTTCATAACTAAAGATAAGTTATACCAAAGTTACGCCAATAAAAAACGCCCACATTAGCAATGTGGGCGTTTTATCGATTAACTTATCTGGTTGAGCTTACAACCGAGAAACAGTCTCTGGGAATTAGCCTTTGACGGATGAAGATTGGGTGCTGAGGACTAAACCTTAAATTGCTTAATCTTACCGTCGAGTTCTTGCGCGTTACTTTCCATAAGCTGAGAGGTCTCGAGCAGTTCACCAACCACCACAACTGAAGCTTCAACAAGCTCGCGTACATTGGTCAGGTTGACGCTCATCTCTTCAGCAACACTGCTCTGTTGGCCTGCAGCGGTCGCGATCTGGAAGTTCATATCATTGATTTGATTGACTTGGCTTACAATGCCGTCAAGCTCACTTCCCGCGTTAGTCACCAGATCAACACCTTCAGCCGCTTCAACAACACTCTTCTCCATCAGTTCTACCGCAGAGTTAGCGCTGCTTTGTAGATGACTGATCATGTCTTGAATCTCTACCGTCGCTTGCTGAGTGCGCTGTGCAAGGTTACGAACCTCATCAGCAACAACCGCAAAACCACGACCCGCTTCACCGGCACGTGCCGCTTCAATTGCAGCGTTCAATGCTAGTAGGTTTGTCTGTTCTGAAATGCCTTGGATAGTACCAACCACACTGCCAATTGAGTCAACGCGTTCTTCTACTTGGTTTACCGCTGCTGCAGATGCTGCGATATCTGAAGATAGCTCACTCATCTTAGACACTGATCCTTGAACGAACTTCTGACCAGTAAGAGCTTGGCCTGATGCCTGTTCAGTCAATGACGAAGCGCTTTGCGCATGCTCAGCGACAGTTTGCACCGTCGACGTCATCTCACTCATTGCTGTTGCCAGTTGATCGATCTCGTTGAACTCTTCTTGAGCTGACTCCTTGGTTTCAGACATGCTGATGGTCATCACTTCCGTCAGAGCAAACAGCTCATCAGAAGAGGCCACCTGAGTTTTGATCATGTCGTTCAGTTGGACGCGAGTTTTTTCAAGTTCGCGTGCCACATCGCCGTATTCATCTTTACAGTCCATTTGAATCGGCACTGAAAAGTTCTTATCTGCCATGGTTTTAATGGCGTCATTAAGGTATTGAGTCTGGCGCAGCATAACGCGCGCCGCTGCTAACAGAAGAACCACAAACACAATGATCATCAAGGCTGTTTGCCAAGCCACTTGAACTAGGTAAGTCTCGTAATGCTGTTGTGCGACTTGCGCATTGTTCGTTACAGCAAGCAATGAATCGTAAAACGTACTTGCGTCCCATAGCTGCTTCGAAATGATCAAGATAGTGCTGAATATCATCAACATGACCATTTTTGGAACGAGACGAACGTCAGAGATTACCCTTTCCCACGGCTTGAATGACAGTTTAGTCATTGTCAGTTCTCCATTAATTCTTATATATTGATGGCTTCTATATCCGCGAGTTGGCTATGTCAGTCAAAGTTCGCGATTTATTTTGAGCCTCGTATGAATGTTGAATAATACCAAAGACGCCACCAAGCCGATGAGCTTATTGTCACTGATTCTCTCTTTCTTAGCGTTATTTGTGATCTCAGGCTTATTGTTCGTACCGATCGATAAAGAATCGAAACAAGTCCTTATCGGCCTCGATTTTATAATCTGTAGTGTTTTTCTTTTTCAGCTCACAATTGATCTATTTAGATCACAAAACAAAAAAGAATTTCTAAAAGTACACTGGATCGATTTCTTAGCAAGTATCCCAATGATCGAGCCTCTTCGTTTCGCCCGTATTTTTCAAATTCTGCGAGTCATCTTAGTTCTGCGTTCAAGTAAACGTATTTTCAGAGAGTTATTTCGTAATAGGAAAGAGACCACTTTCGCTTCCATCATTCTGCTTTTGGTGATCTTACTGACTATCGGTGCTGGCACGATCCTGCTATTGGAACACAAAGATCCGAACGCCAACATCACTACAGGTCATGATGCTTTATGGTGGGCGTTTGTGACCATCAGTACTGTGGGTTATGGCGACCATTACCCAGTGACAACTTCCGGTCAGTTAGTGGCTTCAATGGTGATCATCTGTGGTGTCGGTGTGTTTGGTATGATTTCAGGCTTGATTACTTCTTTGATCACCTCCCCAACTCATCATGAGAATCAACGAGCGGAAAACAAAGAGAAACACCTTGAGAAGATCATCGAGCAGCAACAGAAAATCTTAGAGCGACTCGAAAAACTTGAGCAACAAACAAAAAAATAGGGCCCGAGCCCTATTTTCAAATTCATACTTCTATTGATACAGGTATCGAGTTTAGTCTTGCCAGTATGGCTCAACCTCAACACTGATTTGGCGTGTCTGTTCCATCGCATGCAGAATGGACACTTCTTGACGAGCTAACCAACGCTCTAGCTGAAGCTTCTCATCGCCTTCCAGCTTCTCAGTCAAAGGCTCTAATGTTTTAAGTGCCAGCAAGTCATCAATGCCTTGCACCATATCGGCCCATGGCAAGCGGAAGCTGTTTCGTTCATCGTCATCATACAAACTCGCGAAACCAACGCCAGAATACAGATTACGCATCAAACGGTATTGCTGATCAATATACGCTTGGCTAGTCATCACTCGCTCTGGCGGGAAAGCTTCCATCAAATCGGCCCATGTACGATCGAGTTGCTGCACGGAAAACCATTCGATACCACGAGCCATTTGCTCACGTGCTTTTTCATCTAAGAAAGGTTGCCAGCCACGAGACAAGATCCAACGGCTCAGATCTAACAATAAACCGGTGTAACGAGCAGAGCTCAGCAAGGTAAGCAGATCTTCACGATCTGGCAGTTGCTCTTGCATCTCTTTAAGCTCAGCGACTAAGAACTTACGCGCATCGAGTTTACGTAGTACATGGCCTTTATCTTCCAGCAAGTCTTCGAAGTGATCATAGCTTTTCAGCCAGTCGAGCTCTTGCTCAAGCCACTTCAACTCTTGACGTAAAATCGCACTTGCTCGTCTAGGGACAATGCCGCCATAGATAGTGAAAGTTTGGCGAATAAAACTCAGCGAGTGACTGATCTCATGCAAAGCTTCAATCGATTGACGCTCTGTGAAAATCTGCTCGTGATAATGCCAATGAGCGAGAGCATGCTCTAAAGATTGAATAAAACACGATTCAACGGTATCACTTTTGTCAGTATCAACTAAGGTCAAAGGAGTAACTTCATCTCCTTGATAACCTTGAGCAAGACGGTAACCCTTAGCTGCTTTACTTAGGTTACCCAAACGCATGCCACCTTGTTCGCAGAATTGGCGAGACAATGTAAATAGCGCATCCGTTTGACCGGATTTAAGTTCCAATTCGACTTCGCAAATCGGTTCTTGCAGGTCGCCTGATTCAACAAAGCCTTGATCGAATGCGACCTCGACTTGGCTACCATCAGGCATGCCAATCAGCCACTGCTCTCGTGTAAAGTTAGTAGAGAAGAGTGGAGTAAGCTCGGCTTCCAGTGTTTCGATATTTTTACCTTCAGGCCAGATATCTTCTGGATGCAAGGCAAGCTTGGGTTGATTGCTGTCGTGTTCTGCATTGTATTCAGGCCTTTGGTGTAGACCAGCAACCACACGACCAGCAGTCTTTACGGTTTGTACAAATACGTCATCAAAGCGTCGAATGCGTAAGCCTGTATCGTGCTTACGTAGCCAGTTGTCAGCGGTGTCAAAGTAGATGTTACCTAGCTCACGACAACTGTGCTGAAGTACTTTAGTTTCAGCAATTTTATTGCGTAAAGTCTCTGAAAATTCAGGAGAAACAAAAAACTTCAGTTCTATCTCGGTTTCCATAGTTATACCTTTCTGTGAAGATAGGGACAGGATATTGCCAATTTGAAAAGTCGGCAAGTCAGAAATATCGCCCTTATGATGATCTAAAACAGTTTTAATGAGAGATTGATTAGGTTAACATGCGCGACTTTGTAGCCATCGCTTAACATTTCACCATGAATATGGTGTATGTTGTTTTAAGGTTATTATTTATTAGGTTGGATGACCATGCCAGTAAATACAATTATGGGGTTATTTGCAAAGTCCCCAATTAAACCTTTGCAGCGTCACGTAGTATGCGTGAACGAATGTTGTTCTCACCTAGTTAATTTCTTTGAAGTTTCTTCAAAAGGTGACTGGGAAAAAGCATCAGAAATTCGAGCTCAAATTTCTCACCTTGAGAAAGAAGCTGACGTACTAAAACGTGAAATTCGCCTTAAACTTCCTCGTGGTTTGTTTATGCCAGTTGATCGCACCGATATGTTGGAGCTATTAACTCAACAAGACAAACTCGCAAACCTAGCGAAAGACATTGCTGGCCGTGTATATGGTCGTCAACTTGTCATTCCTGCTCCTATGCAAGAAAACTTCATCGCTTACGTTAAACGTTGTCTAGATGCAGCGAACCAAGCACAAAACGTAATCAATGAATTAGACGAATTACTTGAGACTGGCTTTAAAGGCCGTGAAGTAACACTCGTTGCCGAAATGATTCATCAATTAGATGTAATTGAAGATGACACGGATGCGATGCAGATCGAACTACGCCAACAACTAATGGCAATTGAAGGCGATCTGAATCCAGTTGATATCATGTTCTTATACAAAATTCTTGAATGGGTTGGTGGTATTGCAGATCAAGCACAGCGTGTAGGCGCTCGTCTTGAAGTAATGCTTTCTCGATCTTAAATCATACGTTAACCATATAACGAAGAGCATTTTTTGAACAAACCACTTATGCGTTGAGTATTCCTCTCGCTGAGCGGTTTTTTGCGTCTAAATTTGTTCCGCTTGTTATCAAACAACTAGGTATTACGATGGATATCCTTGCTAACTACGGCACTGTCCTGATTATTGTTGCAGCAGCTTTCGGTTTCTTGATGGCTATTGGTATTGGTGCAAATGACGTTGCGAACGCAATGGGCACCTCAGTAGGCTCTAAAGCTTTAACCGTTAAACAAGCGATCATTATCGCAATGATCTTTGAATTCGCAGGTGCTTACCTTGCGGGCGGCGAAGTAACAGACACGATCCGTAAAGGTGTTATCGAAACGTCTCTATTCGCTCATCAACCAGATGTACTTGTGTACGGCATGATGTCAGCACTTCTTGCTGCTGGTACATGGCTACTTCTCGCTTCTTACATGGGCTGGCCGGTTTCTACGACTCACTCAATCATCGGTGCAATCATCGGTTTTGCGTGTATTTCTGTAGGTACTGAAGCTGTAGACTGGAACAGTGTTCAAGGTATTGTGGGTAGTTGGATTATCACACCCGTTATTTCCGGCTTCTTCGCTTACGTCATATTTGTAAGTGCTCAACGACTGATTTTTGATACAGAGAACCCGCTATTTAACGCGAAACGCTTTGTACCGGTATACATGTTCATTACAACAATGGTAATTGCACTTGTAACCATCAAGAAAGGCCTTAAGCACGTTGGTCTTCACCTAAGCAACACTGAAGCATGGGTTTGGGCTGCTGGCGTTTCTGCGCTTGTAATGATCGGCGGTTACCTATACATCCAGAAGAAATTCGCTAACCGCGAAGAAGACCACGGCTTTGCAGGTGTTGAAGGCATCTTCTCTGTACTCATGGTTATCACAGCTTGTGCGATGGCATTTGCACACGGTTCAAACGACGTTGCGAACGCGATTGGTCCACTGTCTGCTGTTGTATCAACCGTTGAGCACATGGGTGAAATCACAGGTAAGAGTACTATCGCATGGTGGATTCTTCCTCTAGGTGGATTCGGTATCGTTGTTGGTCTTGCAACAATGGGTCATAAAGTAATGGCAACCGTTGGTACTGGTATTACAGAACTAACACCAAGCCGTGGCTTTGCTGCACAACTTGCAACTGCATGTACGGTTGTACTAGCTTCAGGTACTGGCCTTCCAATCTCTACTACACAAACACTCGTTGGTGCTGTTTTAGGTGTTGGTTTTGCTCGTGGTATCGCAGCACTAAACTTAGGCGTTGTACGTAATATCGTGGCTTCTTGGATTGTGACACTACCTGCAGGTGCTCTACTTGCTGTTGTGTTCTTCTACGGAATTCAAGCTGCGTTTACTATGTAATCGCGACTGCGTTAGTGAATACTAGCGTCAGAACAGTGTGAGCTTCAGTAACGATATGTAAATGCCATGTCATTATTGACTCAAACGCACAGAAAGGGAGGCTTTGCCTCCCTTCTTTGTTGCACCGCATAAAGAAACTAAATATTATTTGCTGATTGAGGCTGACTCATACGCCTACCCAATTTGAATCGTTAAGGGATTTACTGTGAAAAAACTGATTAGCTTAGTTTTGTTCGCAATGCTTGCGGCTCCAGCTGCCTTTGCACAAGACCGTTATATTGCTGACAAACTATTTACTTATATGCATTCTGGCCCAAACAACACATTCCGTATCATCGGTAGTGTTGATGCTGGTGAAAAGATTACATTCCTACAAACTAACAAGAGTACGGGTTACACCCAAATTCAAGACAACCGTGGCCGTAAAGGTTGGGTTGAAAGCAAGTTTGTAAGCACTCAAGAAAGCATGGCACTGCGTATGCCTAAGCTAGAGAAAGAGCTGACGGAAGTTAAAGGCAAGCTAGCGAATGCTCGTCAGAGTGCTGACAGCGAAAAAGCTGGCCTAGCAAGCTCTCTAGATTCTCGTAACAAGCAGATTGCTGAACTAGAACAGAACTACAGTGAAATTAGCCAACAGCTAACGAGTTCTCAAACAGAGAACCGTGAACTGCGCGCTAAGCTAGACACTCAAAAAGACGACCTACTATTGAAGTACTTCATGTACGGTGGTGGTGTTGCGGGTATTGGTCTAGTTCTAGGCCTTGTTCTGCCACACATCATGCCTCGTCGCAGAAAATCACCAAACGGTTGGGCGTAGACGTAACGCTTGTATCAGGTACAGTAAATTCAGTATCGAATATCAAAAAGGAGCACCGAGGTGCTCCTTTTTATTTGTCTGTTATCTAAATACGTATAGAAATCGCTAACCTTTCCACTCGTACAGAGCCGGGATTTCTATCTTCTGTTGATTGAACTCTATGATCACTGATTGTGGCTTAATCTCTAGTAATTGAATGTCTTGTCCAATCCAATCTCCTTGCGCCACTTCTTGGCCGTTCACTTTTACCCAACGTTTGGTCTCGCTGCTCGAGTACATATGAGTTTGTAGGTCTAACTTAGGAAGGACGCCTGATAAGCTATTTGTGTGCGTTTCCAACTCAATAACCTGAGAGCCTGTTTGCCCTGCGGGTCTAGAGTCCATCGGCTCAGGAGTGCTTTGTTGCTCCCCCATAATGGATTCAAGCTTCAATGCCAAATCAGGTGGCAACTCACTGAGGTCTAGCCCTTGCAGCAGATCACTGTCCGATTGTAAGTCACTATTTGATTGCTGATCAGTGCTTGATTGCAGAGCAGTCGTTTCATCACTCGCGCCTGGCTGAACGGATGACGATTCAGAACTGGCTGTCATTTGAGTGTTGTTATCAGCATTAGCGAAGATCACTGCTGAGCCACCAGCGGTGTTTGCACGATTAGCGCCAGAATCAATCTGTGCATACATCTCTTGGCGTGGCAATGCTTTCAACGGTTGGCTCGCCGGTGCAGGGCGAACGGTGAACAAGGCATCTTCTTCCTCAGACACGGCATCCATGCTTGCTATATCAGCATCCGCAATTTCAGGCTCAATGTCTGATTCAGTTTTAAATTCTGGCAGAGCGACATTGGCAGCTTGGTTCACGGCTTCTTGTTGTTGGCTATACGATTGATAAGCCAAGACGCCACCCACCAACAAAGAAGGAACCAAGATTAAGAGTAGCCCCATCGCTAACGATGAACCTCGCTTGTTGCTCATCCCTTTTGCAGAATTAGGAACATGATGATTCTGGTAGCCTTTGAAGCTTGGTTTGCTAAGAGAGTGCTGATTAATAGAAGATGGCTTGTGAGACGGCTGTTTAAGTTCGTGCATAATACGTGACATTAGCTTTCGCCCCCTTCTAGTGACATCAGCTTAGGCGAATCGAGTTGAGCTAATCTCTGCAATCTTGCTAAGGTGCGCTTACCTGCAATGCCATCAACAGACATACCTTGCCACGTTTGAAATGCTTCGATTTTCATTTTTAACTCATAATCAAATACATCACTACCGGAAACAACCTCTCCTAATACTTCAGAAAGCAGTAGATCAAGCAAAGCAACCGCTTCACCTTGATAGCCCTCTTTAAGGGTCTCTCGCAGCGGCTGCTTCCAAATAGCGACGTAATCGCCTTGCCAGATTTGCTCTAAGGATTGCTTCGGCATCACCAAGAGCTTTTCATTAACCAGCAACTCGACAGAATCCTTAGACACGCCATACAGCACAGCAAACACTGGTTTTTGGTCTATGTCGAGATTAAGTACCACAGGAACACCAAGTTCTAACAAGGTATCCAAACTGGCCTGCTGCTGCTCACACACAAAAACACTTTGTGGCTCACTTAAGCACAATCCATCACGCAGTGAAGATTGATATCCCCACAGCGTATACAAGTCTTTGATAGCGAGAGAACGATTGGTCCCCTGCATCAAATGTTGTTGAATGTGTTGTGGCAATTCAAACTTGGCAGGTTTTGGCTCAGCAACCAACTTAGGAACATCTGATACCAAAGAACGCTGAGTACGTGCTAACACTTCCGTCTTTGCTTCATTTGATGCATCCGCAGGCAACCAAGCATTGATATAGCTTGGAGCGAAGTTAAAGGTCGCTATTGCAAGACCAACGCTTAACGTCGCAATCCCTGCGTATTGGAATAACTTAGGCGCGACACGAGAAGTTAGAGCTTTCTCGACGTGATACACATCGGCCTGAAAGGACATAACCTGCTGACACGCTCGGTTAACCGTTTCATTGCTCGGTAGCTGCTCACCGTCATGAAAAGCCAACTGCAGTGCTTTATCACACACCAAGTTAATGAGCCTTGGAATACCATGCGTATATTGAGCAATCAGCTTGATAGAACGGTTCGAAAACAACATCTGCTCGCCACCCGCCGTCTCCAAACGAAACGCGATGTACTTGCCCGTTTCTTCGGTATTAAGAGGCAGTAAGTGATAACGACCAGTAATGCGCTGTGCTAGCTGACGTAGCTGCGTGGTTTGTAAGTGCTGTTGTAATTCCGGCTGGCCGACCAACAGTACTTTTAACAGCTTACGATTGTCGGTTTCCAAGTTTGTTAGAAGGCGTAACTGCTCCAACACATCGGCAGCGAGGTGTTGGGCTTCATCGATCACCAATAGGGTTTGAATGCCTTCGGCATGGCTATCAAGTAGAAAATAATGAATAGCCTGACTGAGCTGTTTCAACGATGCTTGTTCTGGGTACTCGACCTCAAACTCATCGCAGATAGCTTCTAGTAAATCCGTATTTGAAAACGTAGGGTTAAGTATAAGGCCAGCCTGAGTATGACTATCCAATGAAGACAACATCGCCTTAGCGACCGTTGTTTTCCCTGTACCAACCTCACCAGTAAGCATCGCAAAGCCCCCACCCTCGCCTAAACCGGCTTGTAGGTTCTGCATCGCTTCTTGATGGCGCTGACTCAAAAACAAGTAGCGAGAATTTGGTACAATCGAAAATGGCATCTCAACGAAGCCAAAATATTCCTTATACATGTGCTGCCCTATAATTACGATTAATGGAAAGTACCATTGCTTGCAGTAAAGTCCAGCAGTGATAAAACATTTCGAGGTGATAAGTTGCAAATTTACGATAGCCTACCAAAAGACAACGGGCTACAACGCTATCTAGTCGGTGGAGCAGTGCGCGATAAGCTGCTCAATATTGATAGTTATGATAGAGATTGGGTCGTGGTAGGGAGTACCCCTCAAGAGATGGAAAAACTTGGCTTTACTGCTGTGGGAAAAGATTTCCCGGTATTCTTGCACCCAAAAACCAAAGAAGAGCACGCACTGGCTCGCACTGAGAGAAAATCAGGCTCTGGTTACACAGGCTTCGAATGTTACTTCGCGCCAGACGTGAGTTTGGAAGAAGACCTGATGCGTCGAGATCTGACCATCAACTCTATAGCTCAAGATGATAAAGGCCAACTTCACGATCCTTATCATGGCCAGAAAGATCTCTCGGATCGTATCTTAAGACACGTTTCAGACGCTTTTGTTGAAGACCCTCTTCGTGTACTGCGTGTGGCTCGCTTCGCCGCCAAGCTTCACCATCTTAACTTCACGGTTGCACCTGAAACCATGGATATGATGAGTGAGATCGTCCAATCTGGTGAACTGGCACACCTTACTGCAGAGCGAGTTTGGCAAGAGTGGCATAAGTCTCTTAGTACACCGCACCCTGAAGTGTTCCTCTCTGTATTGAAAGAGTGTGGTGCATTGGCAGTCGTATTACCTGAGATTGACGCTCTATTTGGCGTCCCTCAACCTGAAAAATGGCACCCTGAAATCGACACGGGTATTCACACTCTGATGGTTGCTCAGCAAGCCGCACTATTAAGCCCATCGCTACCGGTACGCTTTGCAGCTCAAGTGCATGACTTAGGTAAAGGCGTCACACCACAAGCTGAATGGCCAAGCCATAAAATGCACTGCCACACAGGTGTTAAGATAATCAAGAAACTGTGTGAGCGAGTGAGAGTGCCCAATGAGTTCAGAGACCTTGCGTTGTTAGTGTGCGAGCAACATTCTAATATCCACCGCGCAGGCGAGCTCAAACCAACCACCTTTCTCAAGGTTCTCAACAAGTTCGATGTTTGGCGTAAGCCAGATAGGTTCGACGATATACTACTTTGCTGCCAGGCCGACCACGCAGGCCGAAAAGGATTAGAAGATCAGCCTTATCCTCAAAAAGCGCGCTTTGAAGTCGCCTACCAAGCGGCGCTTCAAGTCGAAGTAAAAGCGATCATTACCGATGGTTTTAAAGGCAAAGATATTCGAGAAGAACAAGAGAAACGCAGAGCCATCGCAATTGAAAACGCCCTATCAGAACTCGCTAGCAGTTAATCGTCGCCGCTCTACCTAAAACGTATAAAAAGCCCGCAGTTAAGCGGGCCTTTTGTTTCAATTCTTACAGCGAGACCGTTGCCTGTGTCTGTTACTGCATCATTAAGAAAGCAAACAGACCACAACCTAGAATCAGGCGGTAGATAACGAACGGTGTCATGCCCATACGAGAGATAAGCTTCAAGAAGAAGTGGATACAGATGTAAGCACTGATGAAAGACACCGCAACGCCCGTTAGCAAAGTGCCAACATGGATTGGATCACCGCTTGTCACCAACTTAAGACCTAAATAACCACCAGCCAGAGTGATGATTGGGATAGACATCAAGAAAGAGAGTCGAGCCGCCGCTTCACGTGTGAAACCAAGGTAAAGCGCCGCGGTAATGGTTGCGCCAGAACGAGACGTGCCCGGAATGATCGCCATTGCTTGAGCAAGACCAATAAACAGCGCCTTTTTCCAACCCGCTTGGTATTCGTCATCGCGCAGGCTTGAGTTCTTGTCCACCCACCATAACAATAGACCAAAGATAATCGTTGTCGTCGCGATCACCCACGCACTGCGTAAGTAAAGCTCAACAATATCTTTCATCAACAAGCCAAAGATACACGCAGGAATCGTCGCGAGAATGATCATCCACGCTAACTTCGCTTCTTTACTACGATCGCCTTTAAACACTGAACCAAAGAATGCGCTCAACAGAGAGACCACTTCTTTACGGAAATAGATAACAACAGCTGCCAAAGTACCAACGTGGACAGCGACATCAAAAGCCAAACCTTGATCTTCCCAGCCTAAAACAGCTGAAGGAAGGATTAGGTGTGCAGAACTGGAAATAGGTAAAAACTCTGTAAAGCCTTGCACCAACGCCAATATAAACGCTTCAAAATAACTCATTACTTACCTTAAAAATTATAGTTTTATATCTACGACAGAGAGCGAGTCTAATTGCTGCATCTTCTGCCATATTTCACTGACGGTTCTTCCGTCTTGCGGGATCACTCGCGCAGGACAAAGATCATAAAGCGGCTGTGTTACAAAAGGATATTTGTAGATATCACTGCGTGGTAATTCTGGTTCACACTCAGAAACCTCCTCTCCAAACAGCACAATATCAAGATCGAGTTTTCGATCTTGTAGTTTGTGCGCATCTTGAGAGCGACCCCATTTAAACTCAATTTTACGCAGCTGCTGTGAAAATTCAGTCAATGAGAGTGACGTGTCGAGCTCTATCACAAAGTTATAAAACGGATGGCTATTAAAACCCACGGGCTCACAGTGATAGATTTTAGAGCATTTAAGGTTAGTCCCTAACGATTGAAGCTCTGTCCATGCCACCCTTGCATGCTTGTCGCGGTCTATGTTCGTGCCAACACCAACATAGGCTACTGTCATGCTTGACCTCGTTCGATGATCACACCAACGGCTTTTGCTTGTGGCACTGCGCCAGGTTTAGCCAATCGGATTTTAATCCACGGCACAGAGAACTGAGTCATAATAAGCTCTGCGACTTCTTCAGCAACACGTTCTACGAGTAGAAAACGGCCATTTGCAATGTGCTCAAGTACTGCAGTGCTCACTTTCGAATAATCCAAAGCATCAACCACATCATCACTCTTGCCTGCTGGGCGGTTGTCATGAGCCATTTCAATATCAAGCACAAGTTTTTGTTTAATCTCTTGTTCCCAATCGTAAACACCGATCGTTGTAATTACTTCTAGCTGTTCAATGAAAACTTTATCCAGTGCCATGACTTGTCCTTTTAGAGGTCGGATACCCATATGGGGGAAAAAAACGTATTATTTGCGTAATTCGAGATATGATATCAATTACTCTTGGATTGAGCATTATTTTCCCATCGTTAGGCTTATAACCGTTTAAGGAAAGACATGACCCCATTGGCACTAATCATGATCATTGCTGCCTACTTACTAGGTTCAATCTCTAGTGCGGTCTTGATATGCCGAGTCTTAAGACTTCCCGATCCAAGAACGGTAGGCTCCAATAACCCGGGCGCCACCAATGTACTGCGTGTTGGCGGTAAAGGCGCAGCTGCTGCCGTCCTCCTATGTGACATGCTGAAAGGCACTATCCCTGTCTGGCTTGGCTACTACCTAAAGATCGACCCAATCATTCTTGGGGTTGTGGCAATTGCGGCGTGTCTTGGCCATATGTATCCGATCTTCTTCCACTTCAAAGGTGGTAAAGGCGTGGCAACCGCACTTGGCGCTATCGCCCCAATAGGATTCGATCTAACCGGAATGATCATGGCGACTTGGTTAGTGGTCGCGTTTTTGTTTCGTTACTCTTCTTTAGCGGCACTGGTTACTGTGCTACTTGCCCCTTTCTACGCTTGGTTAGTCAAACCTCAATACACATTGCCAGTAGCCATGCTGTGCTGTTTGATCGTGTTACGTCACCACCAGAATATCCGCCGCCTACTCGATGGCAGCGAACCAAAACTCGGGCAAAAAAAATCGGCTTAAACTGTCATGTCTAAGCCGAACCATTTTAAAACCGAGATACGTTTAAAGCGACGTAAGTATGAGTCGATCAATCATACTCAGTATTTTAGAGCTTACAGCAGATGTTTATCTAAAAACGTCTTCAGCATAGCGTTAACAAACTCTGGCTGCTCTAGCGAACTAATATGACCCGCCCCAGGAATCACCACTAACTCACTGCCTGTAATGCAATCGTGCATTAAGTAAGATTCCAATGCTGGACGTGGCTTATCTTCTTGTCCTACAGCAATCAAAACAGGCAGAGCAAAGTTCTCTACCGATTCAATCATGTCACGACGTCCAAACACCATTCGACCAATTCGTGCCACTTCTTCAGCGTTGTCACCCTCAAGAGCAGATAACTGCTGAGTAAACCCTTCCACTAAAGTTGGCGTGTTGGTTTGAGCATCATTAGCGAAGAACAGTGGAACAACCGCTTCAACAATTGGCTGAGGAACCGTCTTGGTTTGAGTGATGGTATCTAACATGCTGAAGTACTTAGCGTGAGCAACCTCTGGTTCTAAACCCACAAAAGTATCCATTAGAACCAAAGACTTAATACGTGCAGGTGCAAGTTCCGCTAACTCTGTTCCCCACATACCGCCAACCGATAAGCCAACCACTGAGAATTCTTCGATCTCTAAATGATCAAGCAGAGCCAAAACGTGCTGAGCGTAATCTTTCAAGTTACGCATCGAAGCGGGTGCAGCTTGAGACTCACCGTGAGACCAAAGCTCTGGAACAATACAGCGATACTGAGTTTTTAATGCTTCGATCTGCGGCTTCCACATTGCACTATCCCAAAGGTAGCTGTGGCCGAGTACAACAACAGGGCCTTGACCTTCATCTAGGTACGCCATCGATTGATTGTCTACTGTGAACTTGTTCATTTTCTTCCCTAATCTCTATCAGCAATTATTTATCGACATACGGTCGGTAAGCTAGGATATAAAAACGGCCGCACAAGGCGACCGTTTATCGAAACACTATAGTCAATTACGCAATTGGCTCTAGCTGGTCAATAGGCCAACGCGGTGTGGCATGAACAGACAAATCAGCCGTTTCGCCATTCTTCAGGCGCTGCATGCCCGCATAAGCGATCATCGCACCATTATCTGTACAGAACTCAGTGCGTGGGTAGTACACCTCACCACCGACTTTCTTAGCAAGAGCTTCAAGCTCAACGCGCAGTTGTTTGTTGGCACTTACACCGCCAGCAATAACTATACGTTTCATGCCCGTTTCAACCAAGGCACGCTTACACTTGATTGCTAAGGTTGCACAAACGGCTTCTTGAAACGCGTAAGCAATATCAGCACGAGTCTGGTCATCATTATCGTTATCACGAATGGTATTCGCTGCGAACGTCTTCAGACCAGAAAAGCTCATATCTAAACCCGGACGATCGGTCATTGGACGCGGGAACTTAAAACGACCCGGAGTGCCTTTTTCTGCCAAGCGAGATAGCAATGGGCCACCAGGGTAATCTAAGCCCATCAGTTTCGCGGTTTTATCAAACGCTTCACCCGCTGCATCATCAATCGATTCACCAAGGATTCGGTATTCACCAATACCTTTCACTTCTACCATCATGGTATGGCCGCCAGAAACCAGCAGAGCCACAAATGGGAATGGAGGTGGATTGTCTTCTAACATTGGCGCAAGAAGGTGACCTTCCATATGGTGAACAGGCACAGCAGGCACTCCCCACGCATAAGCAATACTGCGACCAATCGTTGCACCAACCAGCAGTGCACCCACTAAACCAGGGCCAGCCGTGTAAGCCACACCATCAATGTCTTTCGACGTTAGGTTCGCTTCAGCTAATGCCGCTTTAATAAGAGGAATTGTTTTTTTCACGTGGTCACGTGAAGCTAGCTCAGGTACCACACCACCGTAATCGGCGTGCAGCTTTACTTGGCTATATAATTGATGAGAAAGCAGCCCTTGCTCATCATCATAAATCGCGATTCCTGTTTCATCACAAGAGGTTTCAATACCAATAATGCGCATAATTTTCTCGGCACGCTTTCGTCTAAAATGGGAAATTAGCGCAATATTACCCTGCCTAAGCTCTTCAAACAAATATTGTACAGACTATAATCGACAAAGTGCTTTACAAAGCCACTGTGATCGGATTAAAATTCCGCACCATTTTTGATCAAGCTGGTTAATGGCCAAACGCGAATAGAGAGTTAGCTCGATGGGTAACTTCTCTGATTTGGTACTGAGTAGCCAGCGATAATGAATAACCCCTGAGGTGAAAGGCATATGCCAATAGTTAAAGTACGTGAAAACGAACCGTTCGACGTTGCAC
Organism: Vibrio sp. 10N.261.54.A5; assembly: GCF_041471145.1. NCBI lineage: Bacteria > Pseudomonadati > Pseudomonadota > Gammaproteobacteria > Vibrionales > Vibrionaceae > Vibrio > Vibrio sp. 10N.261.54.A5. The sequence goes on from NZ_JBFRNU010000020.1 coordinate 58,170, forward strand.
TACGTCGTTTCAAGCGCTCTTGTGAAAAAGCAGGTATCCTTTCTGAAGTTCGCCGTCGCGAGCACTACGAAAAGCCAACTACAGTTCGCAAACGCGCTAAAGCAGCAGCTCAAAAGCGTCACGCTAAGAAGCTAGCTCGCGAAAACGCACGTCGCGTTCGCCTGTACTAATAACTTAATCCATAAGGACTGAGTTATGGCTCTTATTGAACAACTCAAAGAAGAGCAAAAATTAGCGATGAAAGCCAAGGACAAACCGCGCCTTGGCACTATCCGCTTAGCTCTTTCAGCAATTAAGCAACGTGAAGTTGACGAACGGATCACTCTGAACGACGACGACATTCTTGCTGTATTAGTTAAAATGGTTAAGCAACGTCGCGATTCTGTTGCTCAATATGAATCAGCAAATCGTCAAGATCTTGCTGACGTGGAAAAAGCAGAAATTACGGTACTTGAAGGCTTTATGCCTCAACCGCTAACTGATGAAGAAGTTATTGCACTACTTGATAGCGCAATCGCCGAAGCTCAACCAGCGGGCATGCAAGACATGGGTAAAGTAATGGCTATCTTGAAACCACAAATTCAAGGGCGTGCAGATATGGGGAAAGTTAGTGGTTTAGTTCGTTCTAAACTCGCTTAATCCCAAATCAAATTGCAACAAGCCGTGCAATCCTTCGGAACGCACGGCTTGTTTGTATCTGTAACCTATTCAAACTATTATTATCCACACTCTCAGTTAGTGCATTTTTCTAAGGTTTTATGGCAGGACACATCCCGCGTAGTTTCATCGATGATCTCCTAGCGCGTCTCGACATTGTCGACATTGTGGACGCACGCGTGAAACTTAAGAAAAAAGGCAAAAACTATGGTGCTTGTTGCCCATTCCACAACGAAAAGACCCCTTCTTTTAGCGTAAGCCAAGAAAAACAGTTTTATCACTGCTTTGGTTGTGGCGTACACGGTAATGCTATCGACTTCATTATGGAGTTCGAACGTCTCGATTTTGTTGAAGCTATTGAAGAGCTAGCCTCTTTCTTAGGGCTCGATGTTCCTAGAGAGCAACGTAGCGGCGAGATATCAACAGCACCAAGAGCCAACAGCGAACAAAAACGTAACCTCTACGATTTGATGGGCGGCATCAGTAATTTTTACCGCTCTCAACTGAAAATATCAGCCAACAAACCTGCGATTGATTACCTAAAGAATCGTGGCCTTTCGGGCGAGATCGTCCAGAAGTTTGGCATTGGTTATGTGGCCGATGAGTGGGACTTAGTTCGTAAGAACTTTGGCCAACAGAAAGAAGCCCAAGACATGCTCGTAACTGGCGGCATGTTAATTGAGAACGATAAAGGTAACCGATACGACCGATTCCGTGGACGCGTAATGTTCCCAATTCGTGATCGTCGTGGCCGTGTGATTGGTTTTGGTGGTCGTGTATTAGAAGACGGCACACCAAAATACCTCAACTCACCAGAAACGCCTATCTTCCATAAAGGTAAAGAGCTTTACGGCCTTTATGAAGTGCTGCAAGCCTACCGTGAACCGCCGCAAATACTTGTGGTTGAAGGTTACATGGATGTCGTGGCACTCGCGCAATATGGTGTCGATTACTCAGTAGCATCACTGGGCACCTCGACAACCGGCGACCATGTTCAAATGTTGTTCCGTCAAACCAGCACTGTGGTTTGTTGTTACGATGGTGACCGAGCAGGTAAAGAGGCCGCATGGCGCGCACTAGAAAACGCACTTGAGTACCTGAAAACCGGTAACACACTCAAGTTTCTATTCTTGCCCGACGGTGAAGACCCAGACAGCTATATAAGAGAACACGGCAAAGCCGCTTTCGAACAGCTTGTTCAAAATGCGACACCGCTTTCGACCTATTTGTTCGATAACCTGATAGAAATACACAAGTTAAACTTGGGAACAACCGAAGGGAAATCGGCACTGCGCGCACACGCTAGCGCATTGATTAACAAAATCCCTGACAGTTACTTCCAAGAGTTGCTCGAAAAATTGCTCGATGAGCGCACTGGATTTGATAACCAATTGAGGCGAGCGCGTGTTCATACACAGAACCCGATACCTCAACCGCATAAAGAGCTGAAACGCACTCCAATGCGTGAAGTTATCGCTTTGCTTATCCAAAATCCGAGCTATGCTGATATGGTACCGGATTTATCAAGTGTCAAAGGCTTACAGCTGCCTGGACTAAGTTTATTCGTCGAAGTACTTGATAAATGCCATGCGCATCCCCATATCAACACAGGCCAATTATTAGAGCATTGGCGACACAATAAACATGAGGCTCTTCTGTCTCGTCTCGCGAGCTGGGAAATCCCCCTCGACGAAGACAATCAAGAAGACATATTTTTAGACTCATTGGACAATATACTTGCCCAGTGCGTTGAAAAACAAATTGAAAACCTGCAGGCCAAAGCAAGAAGCGTCGGTTTATCAGCCGAAGAAAAAAGGGAGCTACTAGCTTTAATGCTAGATCTAAAAGCGTAACCCTGTTTGATTAGTCAGCATTTAATAAATTTGTTAACATAATTGGTTTGCATTTGAGAATGCAACGTCCTTCACCAGACCTGAAGTTGGATATCATCTATGGATCAAAATCCGCAGTCACAGCTTAAATTACTTGTTATTAAAGGCAAGGAACAAGGCTATCTGACCTACGCCGAAGTAAACGACCACCTACCTGCAGAAATCGTGGATTCTGAACAGGTAGAAGACATCATTCAAATGATCAACGACATGGGTATCAAGGTAGTTGAAACTGCACCTGATGCTGATGATCTAGCACTTAATGATGACGATGCCAATATAGATGAAGATGCAGCCGAAGCTGCAGCTGCTGCGCTTTCAAGCGTAGAAAGCGAGATTGGCCGTACTACTGACCCAGTTCGTATGTACATGCGTGAAATGGGTACGGTTGAACTACTGACTCGTGAAGGCGAAATCGACATTGCGAAACGTATTGAAGATGGTATCAATACAGTTCAACTATCGGTTGCTGAGTACCCAGGCACTATTCCATACATCTTGGAACAGTTTGACCGCGTACAAGCAGAAGAGATTCGCTTAACAGACCTAATCAATGGCTTTGTTGACCCAGACGACGATGGCACAGCTGCGCCAACGGCGACTCACATCGGTTCAGAACTTGCTGAAACTGATCTGGAAGACGAAGACAAAGAAGACGCTGAAGACGACGAGGAAGAGGAAGAAGAAGATACAGGTATCGATCCTGAGCTTGCTCTTGAGAAGTTCACAGCGCTTCGTACTAGCTACCAGAACCGTCAGCTAGCGATCAACGAGTACGGCCATGAAAGCCCGAAAGCAACGCTTGCAACGACAATGATGCAAGACGTATTCAAAGAGTTCCGTCTAACACCAAAACAGTTTGATTACCTAGTAAACGAACTGCGTAACTCTATGGATCGCGTACGTACTCAAGAACGTCTAATCATGCGTCAAACGGTTGAGTACGGCAAAATGCCGAAGAAATCTTTCATTGCTCTATTTACTGGTAACGAATCTAGCGAAGCATGGTTGGATGAAGTTCTTGCTTCAGACAAGCCATACGCAGAAAAGATTAAACGTAACGAGCACGACATCCGTCGCTCTATCCAAAAACTGGATATGATCGAACGTGAAACGTCTCTTACTGTTCAAAGCATCAAAGATATCAGCCGTCGCATGTCTATCGGTGAAGCGAAAGCTCGTCGTGCGAAGAAAGAGATGGTTGAAGCGAACTTACGTCTAGTAATCTCGATTGCTAAGAAGTACACAAACCGTGGTCTACAATTCCTGGATCTAATCCAAGAAGGTAACATCGGTCTGATGAAAGCGGTAGATAAGTTTGAATACCGTCGTGGTTACAAGTTCTCTACTTACGCTACTTGGTGGATCCGTCAAGCAATCACTCGTTCGATTGCCGACCAAGCTCGTACTATCCGTATTCCGGTTCACATGATCGAAACGATCAACAAACTAAACCGTATCTCTCGTCAAATGCTACAAGAGATGGGTCGTGAACCACTGCCGGAAGAACTGGCTGAACGCATGCAAATGCCTGAAGACAAGATCCGTAAAGTACTGAAAATCGCTAAAGAGCCAATCTCAATGGAGACACCAATCGGTGACGACGAAGATTCGCACCTAGGTGATTTCATCGAGGATACAACGCTAGAACTTCCTTTAGACTCTGCAACGGCAACCAGCCTACGCGGTGCAACTAAAGACGTTCTTGCTGGCCTAACACCTCGTGAAGCTAAAGTACTGCGTATGCGTTTCGGTATCGACATGAACACTGACCACACTCTTGAAGAAGTGGGCAAGCAGTTCGACGTAACTCGTGAACGTATCCGTCAGATCGAAGCAAAAGCACTGCGTAAACTTCGTCACCCAAGCCGCTCAGAAACTCTGCGTAGCTTCCTAGACGAGTAATCACACACTTTAGTGCGGTTAGCTTTTAAGCATAAATAAGAAAAGGTGAGCGTTGGCTCACCTTTTTTTTATCCGTGTGATTTAAGTGGCTAAGATGTAAGCGGAATTGCCCCTTATAGTGTCTAGACACCACTGAATGCTTCCCCTATAATCTATGCCCTACGGCCCCTTAGCTCAGTGGTTAGAGCGCACGACTCATAATCGTTCGGTCCCCAGTTCAAATCTGGGAGGGGCCACCAAATTAGAAAAGCCAGAACAGTTCACGCTGCTCTGGCTTTTTGCTTTTCTGATTCAGTACCAATCACACCCTGCACTTCCGAACCAAAAACGAATCGTCCCGCACACAATTCCAATTGCCTCTCTGTGACTAAACATACTTTTCTTTTATAAAAAAATCGGCAATATGAGAGTACATAAATCGCTCAATAGTTCAGGGAAGAAACATGAAAGACGAAACACTCTCGATTCACTTCGGCTACGAAACTGATCCAACAACCAAATCGGTTGCCACACCTATTTACCAAACCGTCGCTTACGAATTCGATGACGCACAACATGGCGCCGACCTGTTTAACCTTGCGGTGCCAGGTAATATCTACACACGGATAATGAATCCAACCAATGATGTGTTAGAAAAACGCATGGCAGCCTTAGAAGGGGGGATTGCAGGCTTAGTGGTAAGTGCGGGCAGTGCTGCGATCAACTATGCGATTCAGACGTTGGCGCAAATCGGTGACAACATTGTTTCAACACCTCAGCTTTACGGTGGTACTTACACCCTATTTGCTCATATGCTGCCAAACCAAGGGATCGAAGTTCGTTTTGCTAAAGACGACAAACCAGAAAGCTTAGCGGCACTGATCGATGAAAAAACCAAGGCGGTTTACTGCGAAAGTATCGGTAACCCAGCAGGTAATATTATCGACTTAGAGCGTGTTGCTGAACTTGCTCACGCACAAGGTGTACCTGTGATTGTTGATAACACGGTGGCGACGCCTGTACTGTGTAAACCTATCGATTTTGGTGCTGACATCGTGGTGCACTCACTAACTAAATACGTGGGTGGTCACGGTACAACGTTAGGTGGCGTGATTGTCGACTCAGGTAAATTCCCATGGGCACAGCACAAGGACCGCTTCCCTGTGTTTAATCAGCCAGAGCCTTCTTATCATGGCGTGGTTTATACCGAGGCCTTTGGTGAGGCTGCGTTTATTGGTCGTGCTAGAACGGTTCCCCTACGTAATACAGGTGCAGCACTGTCACCAATGAATGCTTTCATGTTGATGCAAGGTTTGGAGACGTTGTCGCTACGCATGGAGCGACACACAGAGAATGCCTTGAAAGTAGCGGAATACCTCAAGCAACACGAGAAAGTCAGTTGGGTAAGTTACGCTGGCCTGCCTGATTCAGAATTCTATCCACTCGCTGAAAAGTACATGCAAGGTAAGCCATCGGCCATTCTATCTTTTGGTTTAAAAGACGGTTATGAAGCCGGTGTTCGCTTCTATGATGCACTGCAAATCTTCAAGCGCTTAGTTAACATTGGCGATGCGAAATCTCTCGCTTGTCACCCAGCTTCGACGACACACCGTCAACTAAGCGAAGCTGAACAGAAACAAGCCGGTGTATCACCGGAGATGATTCGCCTATCAGTAGGTATCGAGCACATTGACGATATCTTGGCTGACCTAGAGCAAGCACTGAGCGCTTAATGACGCTACAGCTAGCTCTAACACTGATCGTTAAGTAACAGACATAAAAAAGCCCATCACAGGATGGGCTTCTTATTATCTATATCTTAGGTAAGCTATCGATTACTCAACTGTTACCGCTTTCGCTAGGTTACGAGGTTGGTCAACGTCGGTACCTTTTATTAGTGCGACATGGTAAGACAGCAGCTGCATCGGTACTGTGTAGTAGATAGGCGCTGTTACTTCACTTACGTGAGGCATCTTGATGATCTTCATGTTCTCATCGCTTTCAAAGCCCGCATCTTCATCAGCGAATACGTAAAGTAGACCGCCACGAGCACGCACTTCTTCAACGTTCGATTTCAGCTTCTCTAGCAAGTCGTTGCTTGGTGCAATAACGACTACAGGCATATCTGCATCGATAAGAGCCAAAGGACCGTGCTTAAGCTCACCAGCTGCGTATGCTTCTGCGTGGATGTAAGAGATCTCTTTCAGTTTAAGAGACGCTTCCATCGCGATTGGGTAGAACTCACCACGACCCAAGAACAGTGTGTGATGCTTATCAGCAAAATCAGGTGCCAGTGCTTCAATTTCTTTATCGAACGCTAATGCTTTCTCGATATCAGCAGGCAGTTGGTGAAGTGCTTGAACGATTTCCGCTTCTTTTTCTTCATTGATACGACCTTGTAGACGACCAATTGACGTTACCATCATCAGCATCGCTGCTAGTTGAGTTGTGAAAGCTTTAGTAGAAGCAACACCGATCTCTGTTCCTGCGCGAGTCATAAAGGCAAAATCAGATTCACGAACCAGTGAAGAACCCGCAACGTTACAGATAGTCATTGCAGACATATAACCCTTCTCTTTTGCAAGACGAAGTGCAGCAAGCGTATCCGCCGTTTCACCAGATTGAGACAGAGTCACCAATAGGCTGTTCGGACGAACAACGAAATCACGGTAACGGAATTCAGAAGCAATCTCTACGTCACAGCTTACGCCAGCTAGAGATTCAAACCAGTAACGCGCTGCCATGCCTGAGTTGTAAGACGTACCACATGCGATGATCTGCACGTGTTCAACCTTGCTTAGGATCTCTTCAGCTTTAACGCCGATCGCGTTAGTGATAACCGAAGTGTCAGAGATACGGCCTTCCATTGTATTGATCAGCGCTGTTGGCTGCTCGAAGATCTCTTTCTGCATGAAGTGGCGGTATTGACCTTTGTCACCTGCGTCGTGTTCAGCGTTTGACTCAACGATTTCACGCTCAACACGCTCACCCGCTACATCAAATACCGTAACATCACGACGAGTTACCTCAGCAACATCACCTTCTTCTAGGTACATGAAGCGACGAGTTACGCTTAGCAGTGCAAGTTGGTCAGAAGCAAGGAAGTTCTCGCCGACACCAAAACCGATAACGATTGGGCTACCAGAACGAGCGACTACAATGCGGCTAGGATCTTTGCGATCAACCGCAACCGTGCCGTACGCGCCATCTAATTGTTTTGCTGTTTTCTGTAGCGCTTCAACCAAAGAAGCTGAAGTGCGAAGTTCCCACTCAACTAAGTGAGCAATAACTTCTGTATCCGTTTGTGAAGTAAATACGTAACCACGCTCTTGCAGCATAGCGCGCAGTGCTTCGTGGTTTTCGATAATGCCATTGTGTACAACAGCAATATCACCAGACATGTGTGGGTGTGCGTTCGCTTCAGATGGCTCACCATGTGTCGCCCAACGTGTATGAGCGATACCTGTACCGCCAATCACTTGTTGCTCTTCTACTGCGTCAGCTAGCTCTTGTACTTTACCTAGGCGGCGTACACGAGTTAGGTTAGATTCAGTATCGACTACAGCGACACCCGCTGAGTCGTAGCCACGGTACTCTAGGCGGCGAAGGCCTTCTACTAAAATCTCGGCTACATCACGCTGTGCTACTGCACCAACAATTCCACACATAGTTTGACTCCATCAATTTCGTTTATTCCTATTGGCAGCAAGCAAAGGCCAGATCTTCATTAAGATCAATTATAGGAAGGTAAATGCATAATACTTAAATTTGTTTTTACGCTGGATCGGTCAGGATCACTCGAACATCATGTGATTCGATACTTGCTTTGGATTCTTCGCCTAAGTCTGTATCGGTAATTAAGATGTCAATGTGTTCCCATGCCAGCTCTAAGTTCGGGATCTTTCGTCCCACTTTTTCCGACTCAACCATCACGATCACTTCTCGTGACACTTCAGCCATTACTTTGCTCAGGCCAACCAGTTCATTAAACGTGGTTGTGCCTCTATCAAGGTCGATACCATCAGCCCCAATAAATAGTTGGTCAAAATCGTAAGCACGAAGCACCGACTCTGCAACTTTGCCTTGGAAAGAGTCCGAATGGGTATCCCAAGTGCCGCCAGTCATTAATAACGTCGGCTCGCTTTCAAGCTCATTAAGCGCATTAGCAACGTGCAATGAGTTGGTCATAACAACCAAGCCACGCTTAGCATTAAGCTGCTGAATTAGAGCACCGGTCGTACTGCCACTATCGATCACGATGCGGTTATGGTCGCGAATTAAATCTGCAGCGGCTTTTGCCAATGAAATCTTTCGAGTCGAAACTTGTTGACCCAGCTCTTCGTTGACAACCTCTTTCGGTAACGAAATCGCACCACCATAACGGCGTAAAAGCTGACCGTTTTTCTCTAAAGACGCCAAGTCCTTTCTAATAGTGACTTCTGAGGTTTCGAACTTAGCGGATAATTCATCAACACTAACCTCCCCTTTTTCATTCACTAGGTTAGAAATTGCATGTCTTCTGAGCTGGGTGTTTCGTTTCGACATTTAAAAAAGGCCATTAAGTTTCGATATGAAACATATTATAGTTACAACGAAACTATTTAGTCCATTTATTTTGATCCAAAAAATTAATAAATAGCGATAAAACCTTGTCCTAAGACAATTGTTAAGCAGTGATATTGAACTCATTAGGTGGTAGAATCCGCACCCGAAAAGAAAAAAAATTACAAAACTGACTGTTATTTTTTTGCAACCTACCCCCTATATAGTGGGGTAAGTCACAGAAAACCGATATTGAATCAAAATCTTTTAGTCATAAAATGACTAAAATTGATGAAAGACTTACAACTCTGAAGGACATATTGGAAGTCCCGCGCTTTTACACAACAGGCACAAAATGTTGATGTAGCGGACCAATCTTCAGAACTTAAATAAATTTCAAATTGTAACAATACTTACCGGAGAGTACCTTCCATGAAAAAGACCAAAATCGTATGTACGATTGGCCCTAAAACTGAATCTGTAGAGAAGCTAACTGAACTAGTAGATGCTGGCATGAACGTTATGCGTCTTAACTTCTCTCACGGTGATTTCGCAGAGCACGGCACTCGTATCGCGAACTTCCGTAAAGTAATGGAAAACAAAGGTGAGCAACTTGCTATCCTTCTAGATACTAAAGGTCCAGAAATCCGTACTATCAAACTTGAAGATGGTAACGACGTAGATCTAGTAGCTGGTCAAGAGTTCACTTTCACAACTGACGCAACAGTTGTTGGTAACAAAGACGTAGTAGCAGTAACTTACCTAGGTTTCGCTAAAGACCTAACAGCAGGTAACACTATCCTTGTTGATGACGGCCTAATCGAAATGGAAGTTATCGCAACAACAGAAACTGAAGTTAAGTGTAAAGTTCTTAACAACGGTGCTCTAGGCGAAAACAAAGGTGTTAACCTTCCTGGCGTTTCTGTTCAACTTCCTGCTCTTTCTGAGAAAGACAAAGCTGACCTTAAGTTTGGTTGTGAGCAAGGCGTAGATTTCGTTGCTGCTTCTTTCATCCGTAAAGAAGAAGACGTTAAAGAAATCCGTGAGCTTCTAAACGCTAACGGCGGCGAGAACATCCACATCATTTCTAAGATTGAAAACCAAGAAGGTGTAGATAACTTCGATTCAATCCTTGAAGCTTCTGACGGCATCATGGTTGCTCGTGGTGACCTAGGTGTTGAAATCCCAGCTGAAGAAGTAATCTTCGCTCAGAAGATGATGATCGAGAAGTGTAACCGTGCACGTAAGATGGTTATCACTGCAACTCAAATGCTTGACTCTATGATCAGCAACCCACGTCCAACTCGTGCTGAAGCGGGTGACGTTGCGAACGCAATCATGGATGGTACTGATGCAGTAATGCTTTCTGGTGAAACTGCTAAAGGTAAGTACCCAGTTGAAGCTGTTACTATCATGGCTCAAATCGCGAACCGTACTGATTCAGCTCTTAAAGCTGAGCTAGGTTCTCGTCTAGACAGCCCACGTCTACGCATCACTGAAGCAGTATGTAAAGGCGCTGTAGACACAGCAGAGAAGCTAGCTGCTCCTCTAATCGTTGTTGCAACTGAAGGCGGTAAATCTGCACGTTCAGTACGTAAGTACTTCCCAACTGCAAACATCCTAGCTCTAACAACTAACGAAAAGACAGCTGCACAGCTAGTTCTTACTAAAGGTGTTAAGCCAGTTCTTGTTGACTCTATCGAGAACACAGACGCGTTCTACATCAACGGTAAAGAAATCGCTCTACAATCTGGCCTAGGTAACAAAGGCGACATCGTAGTTATGGTTTCTGGTGCTCTAGTAGCTTCTGGTACTACAAACACGGCATCTGTTCACGTTCTATAAGAATGAACCGATTCGCATAAAATATAAAAGAGGGCTTCGGCCCTCTTTTTTTATGAAACAAAATCTTGCCTAACTTTTCAGTACGCTGTATTATCAATAACAATAGAACTACGTACTGTTAACCTCCAACTGACTCTTTCTAAGAGGCGGATTAGCAGACTAGAAATCATATATAGATGAGGTTTGTAATGTCTAGTCCTACGCTCACTGACAAAGTATCAAAGATGATTCGCCAAGATATTCTTAATGGTGAGTTAACCCCAGGCCAAAAGCTTGTTGTTGCTGATCTAAAAGCACGCTACAACGTTGGCGCATCCCCTATTCGCGAAGCCTTGGTACAGTTATCTTGGAGCAAATACGTAAAGCTAGAGCCACAAAAAGGCTGCTGGGTATCTCCTGTATCAAAGAAAGAACTGAATGACCTATACGAAAGCCTTCGTGTTGTATCATCGGTTCTGCTTAAAAAAGCGATTGCAGCAGGTGATGAGAGCTGGGAACTGGATGTACTAACGTCTTACCATAAACTATCGCGAGTACAGTACGTATCTGAAGAGTTTGACTGTGTAGAATGGGAAGAGCGCCACCAGCAATTCCATGTCGCACTGCTTGAAGGTGCAGGTTCAGAGAACATGTTTAAGTTCTTTGATGACCTAATTAACCAAGTGAAACGTTACCGCTTCCTCGCTATGTCTGCAGAAAGCGCATCTGATGATCTGTTCAATATTGATGAGCACGAAATGATAATGAAACTAGTACTCTCTAAGAATGTAGAACAAGCAACAGAACTGCTTGATCAACACTTACTAGGTTCAATGAAACGAATTGAAGAAGTTATCGAAGCGGCATAACGCTAAAGTAGCTTCTAACCAAATAAAAACGGAGCCCAATGGCTCCGTTTTTTGTTTCCAGTATTACGACTGAACTACCACCCAAAAAACTCTTTGTGATGAGTATTGAGTAGCACAACCATAGGTAAAAAATACAAAGCACTCAATTGAAAGCCAAGAATGGCTAATGTGCCTATGGTTAACCTCACTAAAAAATCGACAAACATACCACGCCTCTTTTAACCAGACTGTATGATCCCCAAACTCTTGCTCCAGCTAACCTAATTCTACTGCTGCCTTTCAAACCATTGAAAAGGCTAGCTAATCAGTTGAATTAAGTTAACGGTGTCATCCTTTTACATCTGGTAAACACTCTATTTATTACACCGTTAAGCACGATGTAATCTGAAGCAAGGTAGTTTACTTATTGTTCATTTTAGCTCAAATTTCCACCAGCATTAGACTTTAGTCTAACTGTATAGATTTTGTGACATAGGTCGCTCAAAAGTGAGATTCCTATAAAAAGGGGGAGAGATAAAGTGAGTCGGGGCCAGCTTGAAGAGGTGAAGCAAAGAGAAGACAGGACTAGATAGAAGCGAACCTAAGCGACATCATCGTAGCTAGGACACATAGAGACCGCATTACGACCAGACGATTTAGATTCGTAAAGCGCAACATCGGCACACTTGTATGAGCGAGTACTGTTACTTGTTAAATCAGTAAAGCCAACACTCACCGTTACCTTAGTTCCGGCTGCCAGTTCAATCTCTATTCGCAAGCGATCCAATACGCGCTTTGCTTCTGGCAGAGACGTGTGTGGCATCAAGAGTGCAAACTCTTCTCCTCCGACACGTGCAACAAAGTCCGTCCCACGAAGGCTATCTTGCAGAAGTTTAGCAACACCAGCGATCACACGGTCACCTTCGTCGTGGCCAAGCTCATCATTGATTCGCTTGAAGTTATCGATGTCCACCAAGGCTAAGCAGGTGGTCGCTTCGATCGGGTAACGCTCAACTAAGCGAGAATAGTAGGCCAGCTGCTCTTCGAATTTTCGTCGGTTCCAGAGGTTACTCAAAGAGTCACGTTCACTTAAGATCCTCAAACGCACCTCAAGCTCCTTCCTTACGGAAATATCAACCAACGAGGTGATGTAGTAACTGACTTTGCCTGAATTGTTTTTGACCGCATGCACTCGCATGATCGCAGTAAAAGGAATACGCAGCTTGTTCTTACACTGAACCTCCCCTTCCCATACTTCTTCTTGCTCTAAATGACTCCAAATAGCCGAGCTTGAGAGCACTTGGTCGGTATTCTCAAGCAGCAACTGCAATGCATTTTGACCGATCACCTGTTTTTTGCAGTACCCAGTCATGTTCTCAAATTCGTTGTTGATCATCATTGTGCGGTGCTGCTTGTCAGAGATCATCACTGCCGACATACCATTCAATGCGGCGCGTGCCAATTTACTCTCTAGGCGTCGGCGTCGGCAGTGCGTCACCAGGTAAGCAAACGGGAAAGCGAATATCAGCACCGTAATCAGAACAATGATCTCTTCATGGGCCAAATCATCTAGATCACGCTCAGCCCGATCCATCAGTTGCTTTTGATTAAGTTGAATCAATAAATGGACCTTTTGACTGTTCGCGAGCATAACCGTGTTAAAGGCAAACAAATTACCATCTTCAAAAACGTATCCCACCTGATCATTGGAGATCGCATCCCACGTCTTCGGCGCGATATTTTTCAGGTTATAGCCTTTTCTTTCAGGAATAGAGTCTCCGAACAACTTACCGCTGTTGTTACTCGCGATGAAGTAACCCGCGTCATTGAGAACTTCTGCTCTAAGATCGTTATCTGGTGAAAAGCTCAGACGCGACGATAAGCCCCATACATCAAGATTGATGACGAGGTAGCCTACTCTTTCGTCAGGGGTTTCTACTGGGGTAAAGACACGGATTACCGGCGAATAAGGGAAGGTGACTTCACCATGCTCAGTTTCAAGCTCAATACCCCAACCGCCAATCTGTTCGGCTTCTAGTTTTTGAGCGTATTGGAAGTAGTTAGAATCCGACCTATCTTGCAGCTGTTGAGGAAACGTCACTCTACCGGTATCAGAGGAATAGTTAACACGCACCAATTCTTTGCCAGTGACATCTAACAGATGGATTTGTGTATACCACTTCTGGTTCACGAGAACAGATTGCCAGACCTCTTCAAGTAGATGTTTGGTTTGGTCTGAGGGAGAGGAAGCAAAGTTAACCAAGCTCTGGCTATGACTGAGTAGCTCCATGACCGAGACTAACTGAGTCTTGAGAAGATCATAATCTCGCTTGGCATACACTAACTGATGAACGGCTTGCTTAGCTGAGTAGTCAAAGCTCTGCTGTTTTACTTCTTTGTAGCGCTGCAAATAATACAGACATACTGCAGAAGACAATATGATAGAGATAATCAGCAATGTAATTATTGATTTTTTATTTCGCATTGCTAACTCAGATGAATGGAAGTGCAGCGCGGGATTATAGCACTCTAAAAAATTAACAAAATAAAAGCCGCTTAAAAAAGCGGCTTTAAAGTTATTTTTTAAAGACTTATCGTCTAGGCTTTCAACGCACGTTCGCCTCGTGCGATGCCAACAACACCACTTCGAGCTACTTCAAGCACTTCCGTCACTTCAGACAGCGCCTGAATGAAGGCATCCAGTTTCTCGCTAGTACCCGCCATTTGAACCGTATATTGAGAAGCCGTAACATCAACGATCTGACCACGGAAGATATCCGCTGTGCGCTTCACTTCCGCACGAGCAAAGCCGCTCGCACGTACTTTTACCATCAACAGCTCACGTTCAATGTGTTCAAGTTCAGACACTTCTTGTACTTTAAGTACGTCGATTAGCTTATGCAGTTGTTTCTGAATCTGCTCAAGCTGCATTTCGCTCGAGTTAGTAGTGACGTTCAAACGAGACAGCGTCGGATCATCGGTTGGAGATACGTTCAAAGACTCGATGTTGTAGCCACGCTGAGAAAACAAGCCAACCACACGAGAAAGCGCACCAGGTTGGTTTTCCATTAGTAGTGAAATAATGTGTCTCATATTATGTTCTCTCCGTTTTGCTTAGCCACATGTTATCCATACCCTCGCCTTTGATCTGCATTGGGTATACGTGCTCGGTGTCATCCACACTAATATCGACAAATACCAAACGGTCTTTCATCGCCAGTGCTTTTTCCAAACCTGATTCCAATTCATCCGGAGATGAAATGCGCATACCAACGTGGCCATAAGCCTCAGCGATAGCAGCAAAATCAGGAACAGAGTCCATATATGAGTTAGAGTAACGGCCTTGATAAACAATGTCTTGCCACTGTTTTACCATGCCTAGGAAACGGTTGTTAAGGTTAATAATCTTAACCGGGATATTGTATTGCAGCGCAGTCGACAGCTCTTGGATATTCATTTGAATACTGCCGTCACCGGTTACCACAACCACCTCTTCATCTGGCTTAGCAAACTTAACGCCCATACCAGCAGGCAGGCCAAAGCCCATCGTGCCTAGACCACCAGAGTTAATCCAACGACGTGGCTTGTTAAACGGGTAGTATAAAGCAGCAAACATTTGGTGTTGACCTACGTCAGAAGCAACATAGGCATCGCCATTGGTTACTTTATGCAGTGTTTCAATTACTTGCTGTGGTTTGATGCGCTCAGACGATTTCTCGTAAGCTAGGCAGTCACGCTCTTGCCACTGCTTGATTTCACTCCACCAGCTTTCAATCGCTTCTGCATCGTTAGTGCCGCCTTGCTCAACGAGCAAGTTCACCATGCTCTCTAGAACCTTTTCAGCAGAACCTACAATCGGTAGATCCACTTTTACGTTCTTAGAGATCGAAGATGGGTCGATATCAATGTGCATGATCTTCGCATCAGGGCAGTACTTATCTAGGTTATTAGTCGTTCGATCATCGAAACGTACGCCAATACCAAAGATCAAATCCGCATTGTGCATCGCCATATTGGCTTCATATAAACCATGCATGCCTAACATACCCAAAGAGTTCTTATGGGTGCCAGGGAAAGCGCCAAGCCCCATTAGGGTGCTTACCACAGGTAAATTCAGTGCCTCTGCTAATTTTAACAGCGGCTTATCTGCCTCAGAAATAACCGCACCACCACCGACATAAAGTACCGGCTTCTTCGCTTCAAGAAGGGCTTTTAGCGCCTTTTTGATCTGACCTTTATGACCCGTAACCGTTGGGTTATACGAACGCATTTTGAGCGTTTCTGGGTATTCATAAGGAAGCTTGATTTGTGGGTTTAAGATATCTTTCGGCAGATCAATAACCACAGGACCGGGACGCCCTGTCGTTGAAATATAGAATGCTTTTTTAACGACTTCAGGGATATCTTCCGCTTTCTTAACTAAGAAGCTGTGTTTAACGATCGGGCGTGATACACCCACGATGTCACACTCTTGGAAGGCGTCATTACCAATGAGGTTATTTGGTACGTTACCAGAAATAACAATCATTGGGATTGAGTCCATGTAGGCGGTTGCAATACCAGTAACGGTATTGGTCGCACCTGGACCAGAACACACAAGTACTACACCCGGTTTACCGGTAGAACGAGTATAGCCATCTGCCATGTGGGTAGCGGCTTGTTCGTGTCGCACTAATACGTGTTTAATTTCAGCAGTTTTAGCATGCAACGCATCGTAGATATCAAGTACAGAACCACCTGGGTAACCAAAGATTTGTTCTACACCCTCTTCAATTAGAGACTGCACCACCATCTCAGCGCCGGATAACATTTCAGCGCCGGATGACATGGCTGTTTCAGGTTTTGTTGTCATATTGCTCTCCTCACCAGTTTCCAATCATATTTGGTGAACATGTTGGGCTGGTTTTTCATAGTCTAGGGCTTATTCGTAGCCTAATTCGAAATACTTCCACTTTTTCGGCTATGGCTGTCTGTCGTGATAACAACAAACAGTAATACGAAACAACTTTAACGCTTTATTATCATCTGGTCTAACACCTGTTATTCGGCAACTGTGCCAAAAAACCAACTATTAGCTCAAAGCATTAAATAAAACCCAACTCAGCCCCCCACGCCAGGTTTAAACACTAGTTAGCAAACAAAAAAAAGCACTTAATATTTTAATAGATCGCTATTTATCGATAAACCGCGAGCTTGCTGGTGTGCGCTTTCGCACATTGTGCTGTGTCATTAGATACAAAAAATCCCCCTAAAAATGCAATCACATTCGTAGGGGGATTTTTAAACAACTGAAAATTTATCTAAGCAGAAAACTACTTATCTTTAGGCTTTTCGTTGTACATTTCTTCGATTTCGTCTTGATACTTATCGTTGATAACTTTACGACGCAATTTTTGAGTTGGTGTCAGTTCACCATCATCCATAGAGAATGCTTTTGGTAGCAGTTTGAATTTCTTTACTTGCTCAAACTTAGCCAGTTCTTGCTGTAGGTCATTCACACGCTTTTCTAGCATCTCGACGATTTGGTGATGCTTAACCAGCTCAACGCGATCGTGATACTTGATGTTCAGTTCTTTTGCATACTCTTCTAGCGAGTCATAACAAGGAACAATCAGCGCAGAAACGAATTTGCGTGTATCAGCGATAACAGCAATCTGTTCGATAAAGTGATCTTTACCAATCGCGCCTTCAACCACTTGCGGGGCAATATACTTACCACCAGAGGTTTTCATCAGCTCTTTGATACGATCAGTAATGAACAGGTTACCATTTTCATCAAAATGACCCGCATCACCGGTTTTCAAGAAACCGTGCTCATCGAATGTCTTTGCGGTCTCTTCTGGCATCTTGTAGTAACCGCGCATCACCATTGGACCACGAACAAGAATCTCGTCCTTCGCACCAATTTTCACTTCTGCGCCCGGCATCGACATACCAATCGAATCTGGGTTAAAACAGCGGTCATCCCAACAAGATACTGTTGCTGTAGTTTCTGTCATACCGTAGCCAAGTTTTACGTTGATGCCGATAGCATGGAAGAAACGACCAATCGTCTCATCAAGCTTCGCGCCACCACAAGGCATGAAGTTGATATTACCGCCCAGCAGCGCACGCAATTTAGAGAGTACTAGCTTATCTGCTAATGCATGGCTCTTCTTCAGCATTAGCGAAGGAGCGCGACCTTCTTGGTGACAAACAGAGAGTTTCGCTCCCATGTTCACCGCCCAAGTAAATAGAACCTTGCGGATAAACGGCGCTTTCGAAACCTTCTCGTGAATCGCAGAGAAAATCTTCTCGTAGAAACGTGGAACCGCACACATTACGGTTGGCTTCACGTCGCTCAGCGCGTCACGCACCTGCATGGTATCTTGCAAGTAACAGTTGGTTGCGCCTTTATAGAGAACGTAGAACGTCCACGCACGCTCAAATACGTGAGATAGAGGTAAGAAACACAATGAGACATCGTCTTTGCTTAAACTTAGACGCTCGTCATGGCCTTCTAATTGATAGCCAATATTGGTGTAATCAAGCATTACGCCTTTCGGCTGGCCAGTAGTACCAGAGGTATAGATAAGAGTCAGTAAGTCGTCCATGCTTGCATCTGCAAGACGAGCATCAAGTTCAGCTTGCTGAGCTTCAACACCGCGCGCCATGAAATCAGCCCAAGATACCGCAAAGCTATGGCCTTGAAGATCGATATCATCAGACATCGCGACAACCACTTCTAGCTGTTCACACTCTTCGAATAGGCTCACCGCCGCGTCAAATTGAACTTGCTCACCAACGAATAAGATCTTCACATCCGCATTTTGGATGATGTAAGACGACTGTGCTGCTGTGTTGGTTGGATAAATCGGCACAGTCACAAGACGAGCTTGTAAAGATGCAAAATCTGCCACGGTCCATTGAGGCATATTATTTGAATAGATACCGATCTTATCTTGAACTCTCAGTCCCTGAGCCAATAGTGCTAATGAAAGCGTATCGATTTGTTGTCCAAACTGTTCCCAGCTAATGCCTTGCCATACATTGTCTACTTTGTGCTTCAAAGCTGTACGGTTGCCGCCTTGGGCAATTTGGTCACGAAGTCTTTTTACGATATGAAAATCTAAATTGGCCATCTCTTTACCTTTAGGCTTACACCTGTAAGCTTTTTTGAGCGCACAAGTGTACCTCTGATCATGGAAAAGGCAACTGATGAAGCTCAAAGTTATAAGTAATAGTACGTCTAACGCTTAGTTTTCTACCTACTAAAATAGCGCGCATAAAAAAGCCCTAAGCCAGTCTCCTAGCTTAGGGCTTATAAATCATAGGGATTAGTGTCTAGTTAAGTGCCACTACTTCGCCACAGATCATCATTAACTGATCTCGTAACCAAATGTGTCCTTTATCCTTTTCACTTGATTCGTGCCAGCTTAGGAAGCCAGAAATCGCCGCATTATCGAATGGGAAATCTAGAATCTGAAGCTGCTCTTTGTTTGCTGCATGTTCTACCATCCAACGAGGAGCAATTGTTACTAGTTCAGATTGGCCTACAACGTAAAGAACGTTGCTTAAGCTCGTGCCTTCGTAGAAAGGCGTGCAATCTAGGTCACGGTAAGCTTGCTCAGAGAAGCTACGTTGACCATGGATGCGAGACAGTTTTGCGTGCTTTTCGTTAAGCAGCTCTGCCGCAGAAACTTCACCGTTGATACGTGGGTGAGAAGCAGAAGCAACCACAACTAATTCGTCTTGGAAGATTTCAGTGCTTGAGAAGCCTTGCTCATCAAAACGAGCGTAATCAATAACGAAGTCGATTTCTTGGTAGCGCATACGCTCAGAAAGTTGACGATCGAATTCAGCATCCATGTGCAGTTTAACGCTAGGTGCTTGCTCATTGATAGTCGACATAATCTTAGGTGCAAAACGCATGTCACAAGGGCTGCAAATCGCAAGCTTGAACAGGCGAGAAGAAGACTCTGGAGAGAACACAGAACTTGGTAATTCGTTGCGTACTAATTGTAGCGCTTGGCGGATAGGACCAAACAACTGACGTGCACGTTGAGTCGGTTGAATACCACGACCTTGGCGCATGAATAGTTCGTCGTTAAACATCACTTTTAGACGAGCAACAGCGTTACTTACAGCAGGCTGAGACATACCCAGATTGTGAGCTGCACGTGTAATGTTTTGCTCTTGCATAACTGCATCAAATACAGTCAAAAGATTTAAGTCGACTCCACGAAGTGTGCTTTCCATTCTGTAGCTTGCAATAGCACTCATTGCGTCTTTCTTATCTAACATTCAAGTTGCCTCTTGTCGGTTCGACAGCGTTAAATTGGTAATGGTATGAGAATAGATAACCACTAATTCTTATATTTATCAGACCGATGTTTTTCGGATTGACATTACTATTAACCAATGCATCTCGAGCTACCAACAAGATTGATAAAGAATAATTTTATTTTACCTTAATGATTAAACAACATCTAAAAATCAATTATTTATAGAGTTATAAAAAAACATAAAATGCGTCACTTATGAGTTTAATTTCGACTTATTTAGCTGTTCTATCGTTTGGTTACATTTGTTACAATTTATTGAGCTCGTGAATTGTTCAACCGGTCAATTCAGAAATAGCACTTATGAGTTAGGTGAGCGATGCATAACTTGGAAAGTCGACCTTGTCCCAAAGTTGCTTTCTTAAATCATCTTGATTAGACCAATTCCCTGCTAATACCCACTCAACGAGTGCACTTGCCACGTCTGGATAGGTGACCACTTCGGCCTGTTTTTCACTGAGCCAAGCGCGCAAGATAGCCGCATCTAAAAACGTCATGGTTTGAGCTAACCCAAGGGCCTCTAGCGTCGCCACATTGCTCTGTTGTTCGAACTGTCCTTCGAGTGGTTTGAGAAGCAATTTCTTCCCCAAAGTTAGGGCTTCAGATGGCAATTCAAAGCCGCCATTTGCGACCACACCAGAGCACTGATTGAGGTCGAATTGAAAGCCCGCATGACTCAGTGGTTTGAACTCAATATTTTCAACTCGGCTATGCTCAATCACATCCGGGTGGTAACAGACAAAGTTTTGCGAAATGAACTTCATCAGCAGCTCTGAGATCGACTCAAGATCCTCAAATGGCAAATAGACCAACGTAAAATCTTGTGTTGTTTTTATTTGTTGATCACCAACCAGCGTGTGAACGATAGGCGGCAAAATCGGCTGTTCAAAGTGATACCAGTGCAAGCCAATAGAGTGCTCGGTTGAGGCGAAATGTTGAATCACTGAATGTTCAATCCAGTTGCCCCCTTCTTTGGGTACATCATAACGAAACGCATTCTGGTGGCTTATCCCAATGCATGGCACACCTTGTCTCTTAGCCGCCCATGCAGTGACAGGCTCAAAATCATTAATCACTAAGTCATAAGGCGTAAGATCGATCTGGTTAATCTCACGGAGAAATCGCCAGATGTTGTTCTTCATGAATGTTTTGCCGTATTTAACCTGCCCCTGCTCGCTGTAAAAAGTTAAGCCGCTGCGGGTCTGATAGTTGCCAAACGCTTCCATCGAAAAGTATTTGCTCTCGTCTCGCCCTGAGAACAGAAAGTCGACATCAATATTTTGCTGACGAAAAGCGACGGCCATTGCTCTCGCTCGAGCAATGTGCCCATTCCCTGTGCCTTGTACGCCATATAAAATTTTCATGCATGTTCCTTTAAATTTACCACTTAAGCTCGGCAGTGGTTACCAACAAAATGATTACGGGATGAAGCTGATAGCGAGGCTGGTACAAGCGATGCCCAAGGCTGCGCCAATCAGTACGTCCGTTAAAAAGTGCACACCGAGCAAGATTCGAGAGCCTGCAATCGCAGTTGCCCACACCAAGCTAAAGAGGTACAAGCTCGGATAGAAATGTCCGATTAGGGTCGCCATAACAAAAGCAGCAGCGGAATGCCCTGAAGGCAGACTGTATTTATCGGATGGCACAATATGAGAGTGAAGTAGTGAAGAGAATTCAGCTGGTCTGCGACGTTTGAGGGTATTTTTCGCGAGCCAGTAGATAGGCAACTCGATGGCAAAGGCGGTTAAACCGACCAATAGAAAATCTCGGCCAGTACTGCTATCAGCCAACAAAGCAATCAATGCAACTAACACGTAAAGGTGTCCATCTCCAGTATGAGACACCGCTTTACTGAGCGTTGCATGTTGCCCGCTATAACGGTTTTTTAAACAGAAAACAGAAAATGCCACATCCCAACGGACAATAGGTTCGATTGTACGCATACGATCTCCTTAACAATCCTTATTCAGTTAAGGCTCAAGTTATGCTCAACAAATGACAGTTAAGTGACGTTTTGAATGAACTAAAATGAAATTTCCTTGGGATGCGCAGTGCAGCCGCTCGGGCCAAGGATATGAAAAAACACCCTATAAAGATAAAGCGGCACTAGGCCGCTTTAGTGTTTATTACTTATTTTCTTGCTTCCAATGTCTATAGCGAGAGAGGCTCGTGCTTTTTAACCAAACCGAAATCCGCCAATATCGCGTAGGCCGCTGGGATCATAAACAATACTAATAAGGTCGAGGCAAATATGCCGAATACGATCGAAATAACCAGTGGCTGGATAACCTGAGCCTGTAAGCTGGTTTCCGTCAACAGCGGTAGCAAACCTGCCGCAGTCGTCATTGAGGTCAAGAATACCGCTCGGAAACGCTCGCGACTGGCTTTCACCACCGAGTCATGCACGCTATCTCCCTCATCGACATGGTGACGAATGTACTGCACCAACAAGATGGAATCATTAACCACAATACCGGCAAGCGACACAAAGCCCATCATGCTTGGCATACTCAAAGAATGGCCAAGTATCCAGTGACCAACGACCACCCCAATAAAAGCGAGTGGAATCGCTAACATCACGACCACAGGCTCTAAATAGCTTCTGAACTGATAGCTAAGAATCGCAAACACGCCGAATAAGCCGAGCAAGAATCCTTTGCCCATCGAAGCGCCAGTCTTGGCTGCATCCTTGGCCTCCCCTTCGAAATCAAAGCGTAAACCTGGGTACTTCTGAATAAGCTTAGCTGCTTCATCTTTTTGGAACTGAGCCAAAATTGCGGACGAACTCGCCTTCTTATTATCAATATCACCAAAGATACTGATGGTTCTTAAGCCATCGATGCGCTGGATTCGCACGTAGTTACGTTGGAAATCTAATGTCGCCAATGTTGCTAGCGGGATCTGACTGCCATCTGCGGTAATGATCGGGAAGTTAGCCAGCTGCTGTATGTCGCCCGCTTGTTCCTTATCAAGACGTACCTCAATCGAGATATTCTCAACACCGATTTGAATCTCATCCGCAGTTTGCCCAAAGAAAGCCGCTCGTAATTGGGACGCAATCATCTGCCCATTCACATTGTAGGTTTCAGCTCCAGGGCGAAGTTTAACTAAGATCTCTTCCTTACCCATGCGCATGTCATCAAGCACACCATGCACTCCGTCAAACTGATTGAGGTACTCCTGAATCTCCAGAGAAGCAGACTTCAATTCAGCCAGATCATCATGCTTGGCACGGATCTCGATGGCACGACCACCCGGCCCCATCGTGGGCTGCTTGAACACTAATGAAATAGGATCCGCTAAATCGCCAATATCTTCACGCCACGCATCAATGAAGTCATCGATAACCGTATTACGGCTCTCTGCTCCGCGTAAGTCTAAACGCACAGTGGCTAAATGTGGGCCTGATTCATTGGCGTCTGCGTTGGCATTGAATTGGCTGGTGATATGCTCAACCAATTTATTACCGTCCTCAACCTCTTCGCTCCATTGCTCATTCAAACGCTCAGCAGAAGCGACAATTTTGTCGACGACTCTCTCGGTTTGAGACAATGATGCGCCCGGCGGAAGAATGATACGCGCCTCGGCAATATCACCATCCAGCTCAGGGAAAGGTTGGAACTTAACAACGCCACCAGCAATCAAAGCTACCGAAAGCAACAACAGGGTCAGCACTCCGCCCATAAATGCGTAGCGGAATGTCACCACTTTCTCGACCATGTTCATCAAGGTGGTATTACGAAAGTTCTCAAACTTCTCTAACAACACAACTTTGAAGCGCAGCGCTGGCTTATCATTCTTTTCTTTGTGTAATGAATGAGACAAGTGATTAGGCAGAATCAGGAAGGCTTCAATCAAGCTCAACGACAGCACTAATATCAATACTTGAGGAACAGCCTTAAGCACCGCGCCCATCTCTCCATCGAGAAACAGCAAGCTACCGAAAATACACACCGTAGTTAAGAAAGAAGACAACACTCCGGGAAGCACTTTCTTAACGCCGTTGTACACCGCATCATCAACGTTTTGCCCCCGATCTAAATGGGACGCTATCGATTCGGCTATCACTATGGCGTCATCCATCATGATACCTATCGCCATTAGCAAGCCGACCAATGACATGATGTTAATCGATAAACCAAGGTTAGCCATTAAGAATAAGCCACCTAGGAAGGCAACCGGTAAGCCAGCCGCAACCCAGAATGAATAGCGTAAACTGAAGAACAGCCACATGGTGGCAAATACCAGCACAATACCTTGCCAGCCATTGCGAACCATCATGGTAAGGCGATCCCACAGCACAGAGGAGAGATCGTTGGTCATTTGTAGCGTCACACCATCAGGGGCAATCGCGCTCTGATCTTCAACGAAACGCGTCACGTTCTCTTTGATTCGTAGCGCATCATCTTCTTTGTTTTTACTGATTTTCAACAGAGCCGATGGCTTGCCATCAAACAACACCTTCTGTTCATCAAGCTCAAAGCGGTCGGTTATTTTTGCAATGTCCCTCAAACGGATCACAGAGCCATTGGGCGCAGATCCAACCACGATACTTTCAAGCTCAACAGGTGTAATTCGTCTTTCATCAAAACGAATCAGAAAATTCTTGTCTGGTGTTTCAACGTTACCGCTTGGCAGTTTTACATTCTGACGGCCAATCTGGTCTGCGATATCACCGACACTCAAACCCAGCTGGCGAATCGCTTGAGTATCCAGTTCAACGCGGTATTGATGATCAGAGAAGCCGCTAACATCGACCAGTGAAACATCATAATCAAGCTTCATGATACGTTTGAGGTCTTCAGCGTAGGCCTTAAGCTCCGGCCACGACGTTTCTGCTGTGATGGCGATATCAACAACTGGTTCATTCCAATCCAGTTCTTGAACAACAGGCGATTCAATCTCAGTAGGGAAATCATTGATCGAGTTGATTTGAGTTTGCACATCCACCAGCATTCGACCGATATCCGCTTTCTCATTCAACTTCAGGATTAGACGTGCACTACCTTCTATGGCTTCACACTGAGTCTCTTCAATGTTAGCTAGGCCATCGACGGCATCTTCCATTCGTACACACAGGCTTTCTTCTACTTCTTGTGGGGATGCACCGGGATAAACGATGGCAGCCATAATATAAGGCGGATCATAAGCGGGGAAGGTTTCACGCTTGATGGTTGATAATGAGCTTATACCCATGATCAATAACCCAAGCATCAACAAGTTTGCCGCTGTTGGGTGCCTAGAAAAGAACTTGATCATGACGCACTCTCCTGAGTATCTGATTCAAGCTCAGCCTCTTCAGAGTTGGACTCTCTCAGTAACATGCCTTCTATTGCTGGCAGGACATCATTGAGAACCAGTTTATCTCCAGTTTGTAGCTCTCCACTCACAACCACTTGATTGTCTCTGCGATAAAGCACTTCAACATTGACCACTTGCAAACGCTGGTTGTCATCCATCAGGTAAACCTTATCACCATGCAGTGCTCGCTCTGGAACCACCCAACTTAGATTGGCGACACCCTCAATCTCAGCTTTGACAAACATACCGTTAACCAAAGGCGTCGCGCTGTCTGGTTGCAATTGTGAGTAATCTTGAGCGATCTCGAGAATAATCCCCGCCGTCGCTTGGTTTTCATCAACTGTTTCGCTGATTCTTGCCACCTTCGCTGGCCAACTGAGGTTCAGGTTGCCGCTGTTAAGTTGAATGCTTGCTTTGATTGGCGCTTCATAAGGATTAGGGATTCCTGCAGCATCGCGAGGAAATTGGTTAAAGCTGGAGGCTAAGGTTTGCATATCGTGAATAGAAAGTTGCGCCTCTACTTCCATGACATTAATCCCGTGAGCAATAAACATCTCCTGCTGAAGGTTAACTACTTGATTTTGTTCGATATCAACCTGAGCAATTCGCATCGCTCTTGGCAAAGTGATCGTGGTCTTATCGAGAGAGCGCTGCGCCTCTTTTACCTTAGACACGTTGACCTTAATCACCGCTTCCGCAACACGCTTTTCATCTGGCATCAACGCGATTTGGTTCGCGATATCTAATACCAACTTCTGCTGAGACAATGCGCTTTGTTGTTGCAGGTCGACATCCGATTGAGAGGTGAGCCCTTTCTTACGCAGATCCTGTTTACGTTGTAGCTCTTTATTGCTGATCACCAAACGATTCTTTTCGATCTTAAGAGTCTGATTAAGGTTATCTTCTTCTTGATTCAATTTCGCTAATGAGGTTTGGCTTGATTTTAGATCCGCCTCTGCTTGTATCAGTTTCAATTCGTAATCCAATGGATCAACCTTGAGCACGACCGTTCCTGCAGGGATCACCTGGCCTTTTTCAAGATCTGGATGTCGATACACGATCTGTCCTGTCACCTCAGCAATCGCTTTCCATTCAACTTTAGGCACTACTTTGCCAAAGCCGACCGCTAACGGCGCTATCAGTTGTTGTTCTAGGCTCACAGTATCAACTAAGCGAGCCCTATCACCCGCAGGTTTGGTTGGAAGATCCGGCTTCAAGTTAATCGCGGCGACAAGGCCAATAACACCAACCGCAAGTGCTGGAAAGAAGAGTAGTTTTTTATTTATTTTCATTATCTTTGGTCCTGCACGGAAGAAGGGCTCGGTGCGTTAATAAAGCCTTCAGTCATCAATTGAATGTTGTGTTCGATTAAACGATTAAGAAATTCTTCATTAATCTCAATCCCATGAATTGCCAATAAAGGCGGCGGAGCGATGAAAGGAAACACCATCAAGCTTACATACGAAATACGGCACAATTTTGGATCCATGTTCTGTTTTAAGATGCCTTGTTCAACCAACTTTTCAAAAATGACATCTTGGGCTGGCTTTGCAACATCGAGGAAAACCTTTTCGAGCAACTCTCTTTGCACTTCAGAGGGAGGCATATTCATCACTTGGGCTATCAAGCGAGGAAACTTCGGCACTTTGACCATCTCTTTGTAGTAAGTCCGCATTAAATCAAGAAAGTTCTCATGACTGCTTTCATCAACGAGTCTCTGCATTTGTAATTGCATAGGGCGTAATGTTTCACGCAGCATCGCCTCAAACAATCCGGCTTTACTGCCAAAGTAATAGCGAATCATCGCAATATTCACACCCGCTCGCTCAGCAACTAAGCGAGTCGATACCTTGTCGTACGGTTGAACCACGAACAGATCTCGAGCGTGCTCAATGAGTAACTGCCGTACATCTAGATTCTGTTGAGGTCGCCCTGCTTTACGCGCTGCCATCACTGAGACCTATCCCTATAATTAATCACACGATTAATTATAGGGATAAATCGACATGGTTGTAGAAGATTAATTACTCACTATTTAATCAAATGATTAATTAATTTAGCCACCCTTTTAATTTTATTGGTGAATCGTTCCATCAAAAAGATTTACTACAAAGTTTTAACCTACACATCAGCCAAATGATAAACTAACCGCCCAGTACAAAATACTCAATCAGCTGATAACACCAGCAAACAACACGCAAGCAGCACAAACCAAAAAAAAACACCGCCAAAGCACGCTGATATTGGATTTTCTTGTTTGACGCTCAGAATAAATTGCGGTAAATATGGTGTTAACAGTTTATTTACGGATATTTGTGTAATGATTTTTTCTTCTTCTCGACTGCTGAAACTTCTCCTTATCGTGAACCAATCGCGCGGGTAAGTTGTGGGTCAAGAACT
Source organism: Vibrio sp. 10N.261.54.A5 (assembly GCF_041471145.1). Classification (NCBI taxonomy): domain Bacteria; kingdom Pseudomonadati; phylum Pseudomonadota; class Gammaproteobacteria; order Vibrionales; family Vibrionaceae; genus Vibrio; species Vibrio sp. 10N.261.54.A5. The sequence goes on from NZ_JBFRNU010000020.1 coordinate 85,839, forward strand.
ACACAAATATTAAAACCCGCGCTGAGCGGGTTTTTTTGTAACTGGCACTTTTAAAAGAACATCATTCTTAATAATAATTTGGATAGCAATCGATTCATTATCGATATAAGGAAGCACCCATGAACGATCAAGTGATAATTTTTGACACGACCTTACGTGATGGCGAGCAAGCGTTGGCTGCAAGCTTAACGGTAAAAGAGAAATTACAGATCGCTTATGCACTTGAACGACTGGGTGTAGATGTTATTGAAGCGGGCTTTCCGGTGTCATCACCAGGCGACTTTGAGTCAGTACAAACCATCGCAAAAAATATTAAAGACAGCCGAATCTGTGCACTTTCTCGTGCTGTAGCGAAGGATATCGATGCCGCTGCAGAAGCGTTAAAAGTCGCTGAGCAGTTCCGTATTCACACCTTCATTTCTACATCAACGGTTCACGTGCAAGATAAATTACGCCGTAGCTACGACGATGTTGTCGATATGGCAGTAAAAGCGGTAAAGCATGCGCGCAACTACACAGACGATGTTGAGTTCTCTTGTGAAGATGCAGGTCGTACGCCTATCGATAACCTATGTCGTATGGTTGAAGCGGCAATCAACGCGGGCGCGAAAACCATCAACATTCCAGACACAGTGGGCTACACAGTACCTAACGAGTTTGGTGGCATTATCAAAACGCTATTTGATCGCGTTCCCAACATCGACCAAGCAATCATCTCTGTTCACTGTCACGATGACTTGGGTATGTCGGTTGCTAACTCAATTGCTGCGGTACAAGCCGGTGCTCGTCAAGTTGAAGGTACTATTAACGGTATCGGTGAGCGTGCGGGCAACTGTTCTTTAGAAGAAATCGCAATGATCATCAAAACTCGCCAAGAGCTATTAGGTGTTCATACCGGTTTAGACCACAAAGAGATTCACCGTACCAGTAAATTGGTTAGCCAGCTTTGCCATATGCCAATTCAAGACAACAAAGCTATCGTCGGTGCAAACGCGTTCAGCCACTCTTCAGGTATTCACCAAGATGGCATGCTAAAGAACAAGAACACTTACGAGATCATGACTCCTGAGTCTATTGGCTTGAAAAACAAAGCATTGAACCTAACCAGCCGCAGTGGTCGTGCAGCCGTTAAGAGCCACATGGACGCAATGGGCTACAAAGACAATGAGTACAACCTAGATTCATTGTACGAAGACTTTTTGAAACTGGCTGACCGTAAAGGCCAAGTATTCGATTACGACCTAGAAGCACTAATGCACTTCGCAAATCTACGTGACGAAGATGACTTCTATAAACTTAACTACCTAAGCGTACAATCTGGTAGTGTTATGTCTACCACCAGCATCAAGCTGCAATGTGGTGATGAAGAGAAATGCGAAGCGGCTGTCGGTAACGGCCCGGTTGATGCTTTATACCAATGTATCTACCGCTTAACGGGTTACGAAATTGCATTGGATAAATTCGACCTTACCGCGAAAGGTGAAGGCGAAGATGGCTTAGGCCAAGCTGATATTATTGCGAACTACAAAGGCCGCAAGTACCACGGTACAGGCGTTTCAACGGATATCGTTGAGGCCTCTGGTCAGGCGCTACTGCACGTTATTAATAGCATTCAACGCGCAGACACCATTGCTGAAATGAAACAGCAAAGAATCGCAACAGTTTAAACACCCAATAACAGAGCCCTAGAGCCGATGTTATTGGCTTTAGGGACAAAATTTAAAACGAGCGAAAGAGCTCAGTAACAAGAATTAAAGGATTAACATGACTGATAAATCATACAAGATTGCCGTACTACCTGGTGATGGCATTGGCCCAGAAGTAATGCAGCAAGCACACAAAGTGCTAGACGCGATCGAAAAGAAGCATGCGATTAGCTTTTCTCGTGAAGAGTATGATGTTGGTGGTATCGCAATTGATAACCACGGCTGTCCACTTCCAGAAGCGACAGTAACAGGCTGTGAAGAATCTGACGCAGTACTATTTGGCTCGGTTGGCGGCCCTAAGTGGGAACACCTTCCACCGAACGACCAACCAGAGCGTGGTGCCCTACTTCCTCTACGTAAACACTTCCAACTGTTCTGTAACCTACGTCCAGCTCAAATCCATAAAGGTCTAGAGTCTTTCTCTCCTTTACGTGCTGACATCTCAGGTAACGGTTTCGACATCGTGGTAGTCCGTGAGCTAACAGGCGGTATCTACTTCGGCCAACCTAAAGGCCGTGAAGGCGAAGGCGCAACTGAAAAAGCTTTTGATACAGAGGTTTACCACCGCTACGAAATCGAACGTATTGCAAAGATTGCGTTTGAATCGGCACGCCTACGTAACAAAAACGTTTACTCAATCGATAAAGCGAACGTTCTACAGAGCTCTATCCTATGGCGTGAAGTCGTTGAAGAGATCGCAAAAGATTACCCAGATGTAACGCTAAACCACATGTACATCGACAACGCGACCATGCAGCTAATCAAAGACCCATCTCAGTTTGACGTAATGCTATGTTCAAACATCTTTGGTGACATCATCTCTGATGAGTGCGCAATGATCACTGGTTCTATGGGTATGCTTCCTTCTGCAAGTTTAAATGAAAGCAACTTCGGCCTATACGAACCAGCAGGTGGCAGCGCACCAGATATCGCAGGTAAGAACATCGCAAACCCAGTCGCGCAAATCCTTTCTGCAGCCCTAATGCTTCGTTACAGCCTAGGCGAAGAAGCGGCAGCACAAGACATCGAAGCAGCGGTTTCTAAAGCACTTTCTGCAGGCGAGCTAACGGCAGACCTTGCTGGCAAAAACCAAGCGCTGACTACCTCTGAAATGGGTGATAAGATCGCTGAGTACATCTTAGCTTCATAAGCTAAAGGCTCCGATTAGAAGCAAGTACATAAGAATAATATCAAGCCAAGTCAGCGTAAACCGCATGACTTGGCTAGAAACAAACACTGGGACTGATGCTCCCAAGGAAGAAAAGCTATGTCGACAAACCAGCACGCAAAAACCTTATACGAAAAAGTTTATGACGCTCACGTTGCGGTTGCAGCGAAGGGCGAAACACCAATTCTTTATATCGATCGTCACTTAGTTCACGAAGTAACGTCACCTCAAGCATTTGATGGCTTGCGTGAGAAAGGCCGCAAAGTTCGCCAAGTTGGCAAGACTTTCGCGACCATGGATCACAACGTATCGACACAAACTAAAGACATCAACGCTTCTGGTGAGATGGCTCGTATCCAAATGGAAACGCTATCGAAGAACTGTGAAGAGTTTGGTGTCACGCTTTACGACCTAAACCACAAATACCAAGGTATTGTGCACGTAATGGGCCCTGAGCTAGGTATTACTCTGCCGGGCATGACCATCGTATGTGGTGACTCGCACACGGCTACACACGGTGCATTTGGTTCACTAGCATTTGGTATCGGTACTTCAGAAGTGGAACACGTTCTAGCTACGCAAACGCTAAAACAAGCTCGCGCTAAAACCATGAAGATCGAAGTAAAAGGCAAGGTTACTCCTGGCATCACTGCAAAAGACATCGTGCTAGCGATCATCGGTAAAACAACGGCTGCTGGCGGTACTGGCTACGTAGTTGAATTCTGTGGTGAGGCAATTACCGACCTTACGATGGAAGGTCGTATGACAGTATGTAACATGGCAATCGAGCTTGGCGCTAAAGCAGGCTTAATCGCTCCAGATGCAACAACATACGAGTACATCAAAGGTCGTAAGTTCTCTCCAGAAGGCGAAGACCTAGAAGCAGCAATCGAATACTGGGATACGTTAAAAACCGATGCTGATGCAGAATTCGATGCAGTTGTTACATTAGAAGCGGCAGACATCAAACCACAAGTCACTTGGGGTACCAACCCAGGTCAGGTTATCTCAGTAGACACACCAATCCCTGCACCAGAAAGCTTCGCAGACCCTGTAGAAAAAGCATCAGCTGAAAAAGCGCTGGCTTACATGGGTCTTGAAGCCGGTAAATCTCTATCTGATTACAACGTAGATAAAGTGTTCGTGGGTTCTTGTACTAACTCTCGTATCGAAGACATGCGGGCAGCAGCAGCAGTAGCGAAAGGTCGCCAAGTTGCAAAACATGTGCAAGCGCTTATCGTTCCGGGTTCAGAGCAAGTTAAAGCACAAGCTGAGGCTGAAGGCCTAGATAAGATCTTCATCGAAGCAGGCTTTGAATGGCGTTTACCGGGTTGCTCTATGTGTCTTGCGATGAACAACGACCGTCTAGGTCCACAAGAGCGCTGTGCTTCTACATCAAACCGTAACTTTGAAGGTCGCCAAGGCCGTGATGGTCGTACGCACCTAGTTAGCCCAGCAATGGCAGCCGCAGCGGCTATCGCTGGTCACTTTGTCGATATTCGTGAACTTTAATTAGAGGATTTAACATGTCAGGTTTTCAACAACACACCGGATTAGTCGTTCCTCTAGATACGGCCAACATCGATACTGATGCGATCATTCCAAAGCAGTTTCTACAGAAAGTAAACCGCATCGGTTTTGGTAAGCACTTGTTCCACGATTGGCGCTTCCTAGACGATGCAGGCCAACAGCCAAACCCTGATTTTGTAATGAACGAAGCTCGCTACCAAGGCGCTTCAATTCTTTTAGCTCGTGAAAACTTCGGTTGTGGTTCATCTCGTGAACACGCACCGTGGGCGCTTGCCGATTACGGTATCCAAGTAATGATCGCACCAAGCTTTGCCGACATTTTCTACGGTAACTCGATCAACAACCAAATGGTGCCAGTTCGATTGACTGAGCAAGAAGTGGATGAGCTATTCCAATTCGTTGAAGCGAATGAAGGTGCAGAAATTACGGTTGATCTAGAAGCAATGAAAGTCAGCGCGAACGGCAAAGAGTACTCGTTTGAAATTGATGAGTTCCGTCGTCACTGCTTACTGAATGGTTTAGATAATATCGGCCTTACACTTCAACATGCCGATAAGATCTCAGAGTTTGAAGCTAAGATTCCTAGCTTCCTAAAATAATGAGACGTTTCTGAATAAATCTAAAGGTTGGCCAAGTGCCAACCTTTTTTATTTGGCTAAGCTTTTAACTTAACTTCATATGTTTATTTAAATGAAGAGCAATGAAAGAAAATGGTAAGCCTTAAGGTCTTAGTAGTCAGTCATCAGGAGAATGCCATGAAACAACTACTTTTTATTGTCAGCCTACTTTTCTCAACCTTAGCTTGGTCTGCGCCTAAGTCCGATCTTTGGCCATACTGGAACCAAAGCGACGAAACCAAACTAGAACAGGTATCTCATCAAGATTGGCAGCAATTCCTCGATAGCTACTTGGTTAAACAGGGGCAAAATACGTTAGTTCGCTATAAAGCAGTGAACACCGCCGATAAAACAAAGCTTAAACAATACATCAAGCAACTCGAACAGGTGAATCCGCTCGACTATTCAAAAGCGGAGCAGTATGCCTATTGGGTTAACCTATACAACGCCGTGACTGTCGATTTGATTCTTGATGCCTACCCGATCAAATCCATAACTAAACTTGGCGGACTATTTAGTTTCGGTCCGTGGGGAGATGATGTGGTAGTCGTTAATGGGAAATCACTGACACTCAATGACATTGAACACCGAATCCTAAGACCAATTTGGCAAGATCCTCGCACGCATTATGCAGTGAACTGTGCCAGCCTAGGTTGCCCTAACTTACAACCTGACGCTTTTACCTCTAAAAATACTGAAGCCTTGCTAGAGCAAGCTGCAACTGAGTTTGTAAGCAGTGACAAAGGCGTGATGGTTACAAACAATAAGCTTCAACTATCATCGATTTACGAATGGTTTGCTGTGGATTTTGGTACGAAGAAACAGCTTATTCAGCACTTAGAACAATATCGAATTGAAGCAGTAACCAATACTCAAAACATCAGTTATGAATACGATTGGTCGCTCAACCAAGCAAACTAGCTCTAAGGCTAAAGTTGATCACTAAAGTAAAAAAGAGGCGAGAGGTTTTTATTAACCTCTAGCCTCTTCTCAATTCTTTGACCGTATTTCTACAATTAAAAGCTTGAGCCCGGTTGCTGCAAGAACTCAATCTCTTCGGGAGTCGAAGCTCGCCCTAACACCTCATTACGGTGCGGATAGCGACCAAATCGCTCAATGATAACCTTGTGCTTAAACTCAAAGTCCAGATTATGCTCTAATCCCGTTTGAGAAAAGAGTTCCACGGCTTGTTCATGGACTAACAAAGATTCACTGTGCATATAAGGCATATACAGGAAGCTTTTCTGTTGCTCGTTAAGCTGGTGATCAAAACCACCCGCTACCGCCTCTTGGGCTAGAGCCAACGCCATCGGATCAGCAGAAAATGCTGTCGGACTTTTTCTACCAATATTTCGAGAAAACTGATCAAGTACGATAATCTCAGCCAATCGTCCTTGCGCAGTTTGGCGCCACTCAAATAGCTCGCCTTGAATGGCTGCTTTATGCAATTCAGAAAATCGAGACTCTATCAAAGTGTCAATCTCGGCGCCGCCAGTAAACCAATCTTTAGGCGTCAACTCATCGAACCAAAACTCTAGAACATCCTGATACGTTACCGTCATATAATTCCCTTTAATAAAAAACCGAGTAACTTTGTTATTACTCGGTTTAGTGTTCAATTACTTAAAACCTTTTACTTTCTTTATCAGGTCATAAGCATTCTGAATTTCTTGCGATTTCTCTTTCGCAACATTCATCATCTCAGGCGGTAAGCCCTTCGCCATCAGTTTATCTGGGTGATGTTCATTCATCAGCTTGCGGTAGGCTTTCTTCACCTCTTTACCGTCAGCACTTTCACTCACACCAAGAACCTTATATGCGTCGCCAAGTTGGTTCTGTTGCGAAGCCTGTTGCCAACCTGATGATTGCCCATGACCCTGATGGCCACCAAAGCTTCCACCTTGCTGTTGGAAACGGAACGCAGCTTCTTGCATCTGCAAGCGGCGTTCTAGTTGTGCTGCCGAAAACCCAAGCCCTTGCGCTATTTTATGCAGAACTTGACGTTCACTCGGGTGCAAACTTCCATCCGCAAATGCGGCAGATACCTGAAGCTCTAGAAAGAACTGCAGAAGATCAAAACGACCACCCGATGAGATTTTAACTCGCTCAAGTACGTCGTTCAGAGGGAAGTCGCTCTCTTTGCCGTCACGGAATGCATCTTGCGCTGCTTTACGCTGTTCGCCATGCAGGTTCATACGCTCCATCATGGTAGAAGCGAGTTGAATCTCTTCTGGCGTTACCTGCCCTTTCGCTTTAGCAACGTGCCCCATAACCGCAAAAGCGGATTTAAAAAACTCGTTCTGTCTTTCTGCTTGGCTTGGACCTCGACCAAAACCAGAGCTATTGAAGCCTGATTGGTTCAATCCGCGAGCTTTATCGAATTGGTGTCCTAAAAACAGACCAAAAACTAAACCGAGTGGCCCTCCAAATAAAAAGCCAAAAAACGCGCCCAAAATTTTGCCAAATATTTGCATTATGTGTTCTCTATCTATGAATTTTATCTGAGTAATGCTGTCTGATGATGCTGAATGCTATTATTTCCTTTATCATAAGGAAAATGCTTTATTAATTGGATTGATACTAGATCAACCCTTCATCTAGTGACACAGGATAGTTCAACTTCATGCAATCTTTTTCCCGCACCTTGTTAGCCGCGTCTATAAGTACGGCGTTATACGTGTCGACAACTCAAGCTGAAACAATCACCGATAGTAGTGTGCAGGAAATGCCCTCTATAGATCAATGCTTGATCGAGCCCGCTGCAGAAAACGAGACACAGCTACCCGCTCATGTTGAGTCAGATCGCTTAGAAGCTATCAATGGTGACAAGGCAATATACTCAGGTGACGTAGTCGTTACGCAAGGGAACAAGACCATCCTTGCAGATAACGTAACCCTGCACCAACAAGAAAATATCGTTGTAGCTGAAGGCAACGTAAACTTTAGTGATGGTCAAATCAAATCTATCTCAGACAGAGCGACCAATAATCTGACTACAGATGAAATGACGCTTGAGAACACCGATTACGAATTCCTTTGCGAGCCCGGTCGCGGAGATGCTGTTTATATAGCAAAAACAGGTAAAGCGGTTTATGAGATTGAAGATGGCTCCATTACCTCTTGCCCTATCGGCGATAATGCTTGGCGTCTAAGAGCATCGAGCATCAGTGTCGACCAAGACGAAGAACAAGCCACTTTTTATAATCCACGTTTTGAAATCCAAAGTGTTCCCGTCTTTTACTTACCTTACTTAACAGTACCGGTGGGTGATACACGTAAAACCGGTTTCTTGTACCCAACAGTTTCGTATGGTTCAAGCGATGGTTTTGAAGCTGAAATCCCAGTTTATTGGAACTTAGCACCAAACTACGACTTGGAAACCACCTTCAAGTACATGCAAGAACGTGGCACTCAACTTAATAGTAAATTCCGTTACTTGAGCGATTTTGGCTCAGGTAGTATCGAGTCTGAATATTTGCCGGATGACAAAAAATACTCAGAAAAAGGTGACCGTTGGGGTGCTCAACTCCAACATTCAGGGATATTCCAGCAATCGTGGTTGTTTGAAGTCGACTACTCGAAAGTCAGTGATATCGACTATTTCACAGACGTTAGTGGAAGTAGTATTGGTAATCGTGAAGATGGCCAACTATTACAAGAAGGAAAAGCTACCTACCGTTCTCAAAACTGGGATGCTTCTGTGTTGGTTCGAGACTTCCAAGTACTGACTAAAGACGACAATCTACCTTATCGTCTAATGCCTCAATTGGAGTATAATTACTATGCTCCTGAGGTGATGGAATACTTAGACTTCGACATGATCAGTCATGTTTCACTCTTTGATACCGACGCTTCAGGTAAACCTTCTGCGACTCGTGTCCATGTTGAGCCTGGCATCACCATCCCTGTAGGCAATACTTGGGGGACTTGGACAACAGAAGCTCGACTACTTGGTACATACTACCAACAGGATCTGAATGACATTGATAGTGAGTATGAAGATTTAGAGGAATCAGTAACACGTGTAATACCTGAGTTTAGAAGCCACGCAGGTATCGTTCTTGAACGTGATACAAAAATTGTAGGTAATTACACTCAAACACTCGAACCTCAAGTTCAGTACCTTTACGTACCAGAAGAAGATCAAAGCGATATTGGTCTTTATGATACTACGCTGTTACAAACCGACTATTATGGCTTATTTAGAAGTCGTAAATACAGTGGCGTAGACCGCGTTGCTGCGGCAAATCAAATCAGCTATGGCGCCTCGTCTCGTTTCTTTGATGATGAATATAAAGAACGTCTCAATATTTCTTTTGGCCAAATTTTTTATATCGACAAAGATACAAAACAGACTTTAGACAACGACGACTCTGATAAGAAAACTAATTATTCGTCTTGGGCTATCGAAATGGACTTCAACTATGATGACTACCTGTTCTACCATGGTGGTGTGCAATACGACATCGATACCACTGCGATGCAACTTGCCAACAGCACATTAGAATATCGCTTCGCAGGCGGTTACATACAGACCAACTATCGCTATGTAACAGAAGAGTACATAAATGAAACTGTTGATTTTGACGTATCAGGAATAACTAGAGATGGTATCTCACAAGCGGGTTTACTTGGTGCCTACCAAATTTCACCGAAATGGAGCACAAGTGCTCAATATTTCTATGACTTAACCACACAAGAGGATCTAGAGTGGTTAGCTCGACTAAATTATAAATCGGACTGTTGGTACATCGGCTTTACCTATAGCAACCGTTTGACGAACAACATTAGTGATCCAAGTATCACTCCTGAATATGAAAACAACTTTAGTGTGAACTTCGGTATTATCGGCTTTGGTACCAACATTGGTTCTGACTCAGGAGCCGTTGGGGATAGCAGCTCTGACAACTCTCTAAGCTATGGTCGCCCATTCTTCTTAAACAACTAATTTTCTTTATTGATAAAACGTCAGTAAATTTAAAGGATTACACATGACATTGTGGAAACGCACATTAATTGCTATTGCAGCGACTTGTACTTTATCAACAAGCTTTGCAGCACCGGTTGAGCTAGACAGCGTAAAAGTTATCGTTAACGAAGGCGTTATCTTACAAAGCGACATCGATGCTTCGATGAAGACACTGCGTGCCAACGCAAAAAAAAGCGGTCAAACACTGCCATCGCAAGATGTGCTCAATGAGCAAGTACTAGAAAAACTGATCATCGATACTATTCAAACTCAAGAAGCAGAACGTATCGGTGTTCGTATTGATGATGCTCGACTTGATCAAGCAATTGAAGGTATCGCTAAAGACAACAACCAAACGGTAGAACAACTTACCGCATCGGTTGCTGAAGAAGGCCTTAGCTACAATGCATTTCGAGAGCAAGTAAGAAAAGAGATTGCAGCAAGTGAAGCTCGTAACGCCTTAGTTCGTCGCCGTATCAATATTCTTCCTGCGGAAGTTGATAACCTAGCAGATATCTTAACGCAAGAGACTAACGCGACCGTTCAATATAAAATTGGCCACATTCAACTGCGCTTTAATGATGACCAAACCAAAGAAGAGTTAGAAGCTCAAGCTACTGAACTGGTTGAAGAACTGAACTCAGGCAAAGATTTCAGCACCATGGCATATACTTACTCTAAGGGTCCTAAAGCGCTGCAAGGTGGTGATTGGGGTTGGATGCGTAAAGAAGAGATGCCAACCATTTTTGCTGACCAGATCAAAATGCAAAATAAAGGCAGCATCATCGGTCCTTTCCGTAGCGGTGTAGGTTTCCACATTCTAAAAATTGAAGATGTGAAAGGCTTAGAAACCGTAGCAGTAACGGAAGTGAATGCTCGTCATATCTTGATTAAGCCAACCGTAATCTTGAGTGACGATGGCGTGAAAGAACAACTTGAAGAGATCACGCGCCGCGTAAACACAGGTGAAGCGAGCTTTGGCGACCTTGCACAGCAATACAGCCAAGATCCAGGTTCTGCAGTACAAGATGGTGAGCTAGGCTACCAAACACCAGATTTGTATGTACCAGAATTCAAACACCAAGTAGAAACGCTACCAGAAGGCAAAATCAGTGCGCCATTCAAAACCGTACACGGTTGGCACATTGTTGAAGTACTAGACCGTCGCGAAGTCGACCGTACCGATTCAGCTTTGAAAAACAAAGCTTACCAAATTCTATTTAACCGTAAATTCAACGAAGAAGCTGGTGCTTGGCTACAAGAAGTAAGAGCAAGTGCCTTTGTTGAGATGGTTGAGGACGACCAAGATGGCAACAACTAAACGTATTGTCATAACCGCAGGTGAACCAGCAGGGATAGGCCCAGATTTAACTTTGGCTCTATCTCAAGAAAGTTGGCCTCATCAACTCGTGGTTTGTGCTGATAAAACACTGCTATCCGAGCGAGCTAAAATTCTTGGTATCGAAGTCGATCTGCTAGATTATGACGCAAACGCAACTAAGCAACCGCAACGCGCTGGCACACTGGTAGTGAAACACGTTCCACTTGCTGAAGCGGCAGTTGCAGGTCAACTCAATGAGGCTAATGGTCATTACGTATTAAATACTTTAGAAACCGCAGCAATTGGCTGTATGAATGATGAATTTGATGCTATTGTCACCGGCCCCGTTCACAAGGGTGTAATTAACCGAGCTGGCGTTGCTTTTAGCGGCCATACCGAGTTCTTTGCAGAGAAGTCCAATACACCACTGGTGGTGATGATGTTGGCAACTGAAGGGCTGCGTGTTGCGCTAGTCACAACGCACATCCCACTAGCTTATGTATCTCAAGCAGTGACCGAAGACAGATTAGAGCAAATTATTGCTATTCTGAATAAAGATTTGGTTGAGAAGTTTGCTATTGAGAAACCAACTATCTACGTATGTGGCTTGAATCCACATGCTGGTGAAGATGGTTGTTTAGGGCGTGAAGAGATTGAAACCATCACCCCGACGCTAGAAAAAATTCGCCAAGAAGATGGCATCAATTTAGTTGGCCCATTGCCAGCAGACACCATCTTTAATGAAAAATATTTGCAAGATGCAGATGCTGTTTTAGGTATGTATCACGACCAAGTACTCCCGGTATTGAAATACAAAGGGTTTGGTCGCTCAGTGAACATCACGCTTGGCTTACCGTTTATTCGCACATCAGTCGACCACGGTACCGCCTTAGACTTGGCAGGGAAAGGCCAAGCCGATACAGGGAGCTTTAGAACAGCGCTCACGCACGCCATTGAATTAGTAGAGAAAAAGCAATGAGAAATGATGTCCACTTAGGGCACAAAGCGCGTAAACGTTTTGGTCAAAACTTCCTTAACGATCCATACATTATTGATGGCATCGTATCGAGTATTAACCCACTACCAGGTCAAAACTTGGTAGAGATCGGTCCTGGTCTAGGCGCAATTACTGAGCCTGTGGGTAAGCTTGTCGATAAATTTACTGTTATCGAATTGGATAGAGACCTTGCAGAACGTCTTCGTAACCATCCAGATCTTGCGGACAAGCTAACGATCCGTGAAGGCGATGCGATGAAGTTCGATTTCCAAGAACTGGTTAAGCCAAACAATAAGCTACGCATCTTTGGTAACTTGCCATATAACATCTCTACACCATTGATGTTCCACCTTTTTGAATTCCATAAAGACGTGCAAGACATGCACTTTATGCTTCAAAAAGAAGTGGTTAACCGTCTAGCTGCTGGCCCTGGCAGTAAAGCTTACGGTCGTCTTACTGTAATGGCTCAATACTACTGTAAAGTAACGCCTGTGTTAGAAGTTCCACCAACGGCCTTCGTTCCGCCACCGAAAGTAGACTCAGCAGTCGTGCGCCTACAGCCATACGAAGTGCTGCCTTATCCGGCAAAAGATCTGAAATGGCTAGATCGCGTCTGTCGTGAAGGCTTTAACCAACGTCGTAAAACAGTTCGTAACTGCTACAAGAGCTTAATCGATAAGGAAGTGCTTGAAGAGCTAGGTATCAACCCAAGCATGCGTCCTGAGAACTTAACGCTCGAGCAGTTTGTCGACATGGCAAACTGGTTGTACGACAGTCATAACGCTGACAAATAAATAAAAAAGGCTCCTACACTTCGGTTAGGAGCCTTTTTTATGTAATACTTTAATTACATTAAGTATATCAACAACAAAAGGTGCGAATATGGATATATCTACGCCTTGTATCAAATGCCAGGTTCACTCTAAGTACATAGAAGAACAATCTGAGCCAACGAAGAATCGTTATGTCTTCGCCTACATTATTACCATCAAAAATCTAAGTAAAACAACGGTGCAACTTATGTCTCGCCGCTGGTTAATTACCGACTCTAACGGCAAGCAGCTCACCATTGAGGGTGATGGTGTAGTTGGCCAACAACCCGTGATTGAAGCCAACGACGAGTACACCTACACAAGTGGTACGGTCATCGAAACCCCTGTTGGCGTTATGCAAGGTCACTATGTGATGACCGATAACAAGGGCATTGATTTTATTACCGAAGTTGACCCATTCAGACTCGCAATCCCTAATATTCTTAATTAGCCGTACATCCGTATACAGGAAATTATTGTGTCGAATTACATTGTCGGAGACATCCAAGGGTGCTTCGACGAACTTCAAGGACTACTTGAAAAAATTAACTTTGATAAACACCAAGATACTTTATGGGTCGCCGGAGACTTAGTTGCTCGAGGCCCTAAATCATTGGAGACGTTACGCTTTATTCGTAACCTTGGTGACGCAGCTAAGGTTGTATTAGGCAACCACGACTTACATCTTCTGGCGGTGTCCTTAGGACTATTTCCAGCGAAACCAAAAGATAAGACTCAAGCGATTCTTGATGCTGAAGATCGTGAACTGCTAATCGAATGGTTAAGACAACAGCCTTTGCTTCAAGAACACCCAGAGTTCGTGATGTGCCATGCGGGTATCTCACCGCAGTGGAATCTAGAAAGAGCACGTGTTGAAAATCGAGAGATCGTATCCTTGTTAAAGTCCGATAAATGGCAATGGCTAATCGAAAACATGTACAGCAACGCGCCTGATTTATGGCATCAGGATTTACATGATATTGAGCGCTATCGCTATGCGATCAATAGCCTGACAAGAATGCGTTTCTGTTTTGAAGATGGCCGTCTCGACATGGCATGTAAGCTACCACCGAATGAGATTACCGATGAACCATTAGTGCCATGGTTTGACCTTCCGCAACGCATAAAGCTCGATAAAACCGTTGTTTTTGGACACTGGGCTGCGCTTGAAGGCTATAACGGAAAAGACGTAATTGGACTTGATACTGGATGCGTCTGGGGAGGTGAATTGACAATTCTTCGCTGGGAAGATAAACAGTTTTTCACTCAGAAAGCGCTATAAAGATACGAGAAACTTGCGCTACCTTGGTAGGGTAACGCAAGCATTTTTCAGAGACTAGCTATTGATAACCACAGTTAACGCTCGAGAATCACAAACTCCATGTTGTGTTTGTTTTTCTCGTCAGCTTGATAGCTCTCGTTAAAGCTCTGCTTCCAACCTTCACCCCAGTCAGGAAATTGTGTATCTCCATCGACGGCGAAATCGATGTAAGTCAGATACAACTTGTCCGCTTTAGGTAAGCAGCTCTCATAAATAGAGCCGCCACCAATGATCATCACCTCTTCAACATCACTGAGTAGCTCTAGAGCCTGTTCAATAGAAGTTACCGTCGTTACACCTTCAATCTTTAAACTCTCATCACGGCTGATTACGACATTCAGCCGACCCGGCAAAGGGCGTCCAATAGAATCGTAGGTCTTACGTCCCATCACGACTGGTTTACCCATAGTCGAGCGTTTAAACCATGCAAAATCCGCAGGTAAATGCCAAGGCATCTGATTGTCTTTACCAATTATACGGTTGTTTGCCATTGCCGCTATCATGCTGATGATCATAAATCGAAAGTCCTGTCCCTAAAAAGAAAATTAACGCTAAACGATAGGTCTACGGCGATAGAATAACAGCCCTGGCACAGCTAAGCCAACCGCCAACCCTGCGATAATGAACATCGATTTTAAAAAGTTCTCCATCAACATTGCCAACAACTCAGGCGTGTAGCCTGCCCTGTTAATCTCCACCATCGCAATCATCGCCTTGAAGGCGAACACACCTGGCACCATAGGAATTAGAGCTGCAACCGTAAACACCTTCGGATGTGCTAACAGTTTATGTGACCAATGAACCCCTATCATACCAACCACGGTTGCGGCGAAGAACGTCGCCCATTCGATTGGAATACCAAAGTGCATCATCAGATACCGGCTACCATGACCGATAGAACCACCGAGTGCACAATAAATTAAAGCACGTTGCGGAACGTTAAACACCAATGCAAACCCAACCGCAGGAATAGCGGCGAAAAACATATCGTTGAGCAGACCTAAAAACAGTTCGAAAATACTCATTAGCTTGCCCACCCCCAAACATCTGATAGACTCATCGCCGCGACAATGCCCAAGCTCGTCGCCAGAGTTAATAAGCTGGCCATGGTAAAGCGCGCTAACCCCATATTAATATGGCCTTTAAGCATATCAGCGACGGAGTTAATCAGAGGAAAACCAGGTACTAACATTAATACAGATGAAGCCATCACGATCGTGGGTTGGCCGCCAATATTGTAAAGTACGGCTTGAGCTGAAATGGTCGTGGTAACGAATGCTGTGATAGCAAAGTTTAATAGCGGATTGAAATGGCGGTGCCCAATCTCTTGCCTGACGATCATACCGCAAGCTGAAGCAATAAAAGTCATCATGAAGACTTGCCAGTCTCCGCCCGCAAGGTGGCTAAAAGAGGCGCACGACAACCCTATCATCACAACCACTAACCAACGGTTGTAGCGCTCGGGGCTGATGTTTTGAATCTTTTTATACGCCAAATCATAATCGAGAATTCCCTTCTCCATCATGATGCAAATGCGTTGAATGTCGGTGATAACCTGCATGTTAATGCCACGATCAGCACAACTTCGAGTAGTGGTAATACAGTGATCATCCATTACGGTAGTTACAACAAGCGCATTGGCTGACAGTGCGACTTCAACCTCATTCACCCCACAAGCAATACCGATGCGACGCATGATATCGCCGACCAGTGTGCTCTCTGCCCCGTGCGCCAATAACATTTGTCCTGATTGAGCGACGAGTCTTGAGATCGCTCTTTGCTTTGATGCCATGATTTCCTTCCCATAGGCGTTAATTATCTAAAGATAAATTTTGCATAAAAAACAGTAAGACGTCATGATTTAGATACAAAAAAACCGCAATTTTCATTGCGGTTTAATAAAACTATCAGTGTACTCGTAAGAAGCGACCGATGCGTTATGAGAAACTAAGAGGATTAGTCACGAACATAGATAACATGGCCGTCATCCTCTTCGTCATCCCAATCGTCCCAATCGTCGTCATCTTCAGTAACGACATTCTTACCGCTCATCGCATCTTTATGGTAGTCATCCCACATAAAGTCTACTTTTTCTTCTTCTTCAACTTCTACAACTTCACGAGGTAGGTTTTCCATAAACTCACCTAGTTTGAAGCAAAGATCTTTGGTGCCGATTTTATTCACAGCAGAGATCTTGAAGTACTCGCCTTCCCAGCCCAAAGCATCGATGATTTCTTGAATCTTTTCGTCTGCTTCGTCTTCTGGCATTAGGTCAACTTTATTGAACACTAACCAGCGAGGTTTTTGTGAAACTTTTTCACTGTATTGCTCAAGCTCATCGATGATCGTTAGTGCATTCTGAATAGGATCAGATTGATCGATCGGCATAATGTCGATCATATGCAGAAGAACACGACAACGCTCAAGGTGCTTAAGGAATCGGATACCAAGGCCAGCGCCATCAGCTGCGCCTTCGATTAGTCCTGGGATATCGGCAACAACGAAGCTCTTTTCAGGGACAACACTTACCACACCCAAGCTTGGGATCAAAGTAGTGAACGGGTAATCAGCCACTTTTGGTTTCGCAGCAGATACTGAACGAATAAAAGTAGATTTACCTGCGTTTGGTAGGCCAAGCATACCAACGTCAGCTAATAGAAGAAGCTCTAAACGCAGTTCACGAACTTCGCCTTTAGTACCCATTGTCTTTTGACGAGGAGCGCGGTTAACAGACGATTTAAAACGCGTGTTACCAAGACCGTGCCAACCACCTTTACCAACCATTACTTTCTTGCCGTGTTCAGCAACTTCAGCAACGATTTCGTTGGTGTGGATATCAACTGCACGCGTACCAACTGGTACTTTCAGCGTAATGTCTTTACCACGTTTACCAGTACAGTTACCGCCGCGACCATTCTCGCCACGCTCTGCATTGTAAAAACGTTGGAAACGGTAATCGATCAGTGTGTTTAAGTTCTCATCCGCTTGGATGTAAACATCACCGCCGTCACCACCGTCGCCGCCATCAGGACCACCTTTAGCGACGAATTTTTCGCGCCAAAAGCTAACTGTACCATTACCGCCATCACCGGCTTCTATTTTTACTACCGCTTCATCAACGAATTTCATTTTTTAACTCCGCACTTACGTTGCGTTACCACTCATCAAGGAGTGATATAAATTCTAGCAGATCCGTGTTTAGATCGATCACCTAAGATCTAGGCCGACCTGCAACCAAGGAACAAATAAGGAGAGGTTCTTTGCTTCTTATTTCTTAAAAACAAACGGCTTCTTAAAAACTAATCTGTTTATCAAAAAATAAAACGGCTTCTCAAAACCAAAACAAGAGCGTCTGCTTTTTTATTCTTGCTATAAATAAAAAACCCTGCCGAATCGGCAGGGCTTTTGAATTCAGCTTGAAAGCTAATAAAATAATCTAGTTAAAGATTAAATTACTCAGCTTCGATGCTTACAAACTTACGGTTTTTAGGACCTTTAACAGCAAATTTCACTTTACCTTCAGTAAGAGCGAAAAGAGTGTGGTCTTTACCGATGCCAACGTTTGTGCCAGCGTGGAACTTAGTACCACGTTGACGAACGATGATGTTACCTGCAAGAACAGATTCACCACCAAAACGCTTAACACCAAGACGTTTGCTTTCTGAATCGCGGCCGTTATTAGTAGAACCGCCAGCTTTTTTATGTGCCATTGTTAAACTCTCCTAATACTTAAGCGTTAATGCCAGTGATTTTCACTTCAGTGAACCACTGACGGTGACCAGCTTGCTTACGCGAGTGCTTACGACGACGGAACTTAACGATTTTTACTTTATCGCCACGACCGTGTTGTACTACTTCTGCAGTAACCTTGCCACCTTCAACAAGAGGTGCACCAACAGCGATTTCTTCGCCGTTAGCAACAAGAAGAACTTTATCAAATTCAACAGTTGCACCAGTTTCAACGTCTAATTTCTCTAAACGAAGTGTTTGACCTTCGCTTACTCGGTGTTGTTTGCCACCAGATTGGAAAACAGCGTACATATTTTACTCCGCTTTTTCCGCACAGCCTATGGTTGTCAATTGTACAACTCGGGTGTGCGCTAAACTAATCAATAGGGCGCAGATTCTACGGGAATCATGGCGCTATGACAAGCCATATTTTTAAAAAATTGGCGAAAACCTGTTCGCCAAAGAAAAGTGTGGCAATCATGCCCTTTAGCGATGTATTAATCAACGTTTTTTAGTGTATTATTCAACAATTGAATACAACGTATAAGCCTTACAGGGTCTAACTTCAGCCGGATGAACAATGGATTTTAAAGCTATCCAAACGCTTACTGCCAATGATATGGCAAAAGTGAATGAAACAATTCAAGCCCAACTTAATTCTGACGTAAGTTTAATCAACCAGCTTGGTTTTTATATCGTTAGCGGTGGTGGAAAGCGCCTACGCCCTTTGCTTGCTCTTTTATCTGCCCGCGCACTTGGTTACCAAGGTGAAGCTCATATCACCTCTGCAGCCTTTATCGAGTTTATTCACACCGCAACCCTGCTTCATGACGACGTTGTCGACGAATCGGACATGAGACGTGGTAAAGCGACGGCCAATGCCGCTTTTGGTAATGCCGCTAGCGTTTTGGTGGGTGACTTTATCTACACACGCTCATTCCAAATGATGACAACGCTAGGATCCTTAAAGATCCTTGAGTTAATGAGTGAAGCGGTAAACGTGATTGCCGAGGGTGAAGTTCAACAATTAATGAACTGCAATAACCCAGACACCACAGAAGAAAGCTACATGCAGGTGATCTACTCTAAGACTGCTCGTTTGTTCGAAGCTGCGACCCAAATCGGCGCGATTCTTACTGAGTCATCACCAGAGATCGAAACAGCAATGCAGAACTATGGTAAATACCTAGGCACCGCATTCCAACTGATTGACGATGTGATGGATTACACTGCAGATGGTAAAGAGATGGGTAAAAACGTTGGTGACGATCTTGCCGAAGGCAAACCAACGCTTCCTCTACTTTACGCAATGCATAATGGCTCTCCTGAACAAGCAAGCATGATTCGTGAAGCGATTGAGAAAGCGAACGGCATGGAACGTCTTGACGACATTATGGCTGTAATGAAAGAGACAGGCTCTTTAGAGTACACAACAAATAAAGCCTACGAAGAGGCCGATAAAGCCATCGCTGAGCTTTCTGTACTTCCTGACTCTGAATATAAGCAAGCGCTAACCACGCTCGCACACTTAGCTGTTAAACGCAGTAAGTAAGCAGGTTAATAGACAACTCGCTTCTAGCTTCTAGCTTCTAGCTTCTAGCTTCTATATAAATAACAAAAAGAGCCTCAGGGCTCTTTTTTTTGGTTTTCAACAAATATTTGTAGGTGAGCCAAATTCAATATCGACTGGCTTCTAATGATAACGGCAGTTGTGCTTCAATCTCTTCAAGCTCTTCCATTGGCACCGCGTACTGCTCTTGCCCGTTGTAAGTCTCTACTAGCGCGTACTGCTCTTGCTCATCAATTACCAATACTTTTCCTAAGTGCCCCAAATATTCGACATTCATACCCTTCTGAACAGTAGCCATAACATTTACCTTCACATTAATTGTAAAGCTAAATACGAGTAGCTTGAACTTCAGGATCAAAAAAGCCGATCATAATGACCGGCCCTTATTAATTAGCTTAAGTCTGAGTTAAATAGCGTTTCGCTTATTTAGCGAATTCAACACCAATCTCGATGTCACCATTTAGCGTTTCAAGCATGCTATCTAAAGCGTTACGTTCGAAGTCACTTAGCTCACCGTAGCTAAGGATCGCTTCAGCGCCCTCTTTGCCTAGTTTAACTGGCTGTGCGAAGAATGGAGCGTGCTCGCCTTCACCTTCAACGTATGCACATTCAATCACGTTTTCTTCACCTTGAAGTGCTTTAACTAGTGCAAGACCGAAACGACAAGCCGCTTGACCCATAGACAGTGTCGCACTGCCGCCGCCAGCTTTAGCTTCTACTACTTCAGTACCTGCATTTTGGATGCGAGTCGTTAGCGCTGCAATTTCTTCATCAGTGAACTCTACGCCTTCAACTTGAGAAAGTAGAGGAAGAATCGTTACGCCTGAGTGACCACCGATAACAGGAACACGGATGTCGCCTGGATCTTTGTCTTTTAGTTCAGCAACGAACGTTTCAGAACGAATCACATCAAGAGTCGTAATACCGAATAGACGACGCTTGTCGTAAACGCCCGCTTTCTTCAGTACTTCAGCCGCGATTGGCACTGTTGTGTTTACTGGGTTAGTAATGATACCAACACAAGCAGTCGGACAAGTAACTGCGATTTTCTCTGCAAGAGACTTAACAATGCCAGCGTTCACATTGAAAAGATCCGCACGATCCATACCAGGCTTACGAGCAACACCCGCTGAAATAAGTACAACATCCGCACCTTCTAGTGCTGGTGTTGGATCTTCACCCGCGTAACCTTTGATCGAAACAGGCGTTGGGATATGGCTAAGATCGGCAGCAACACCCGGTGTTACCGGAGCGATGTCGTAAAGTGCAAGATCTGAACCAGCAGGTAGGCGGTTCTTAAGTAGTAGGGCTAGGGCTTGACCGATGCCACCAGCGGCACCAATAACAGCTACTTTCATTGTTATTCTCCTTGAGAGCTTTCTCTTATAGATTCTTTGTAGGGTAATTCTTGAGCTAAATCTAAGTTAAAAAACTATATTAATCACAAAGTGATTACAATCAATTAACGCTAGCTTTGCGACTTCGCGCAAGTCAATAAAACCGTGCTACACAGCAAGTTCGCATTATGGCGATAATCGACTGAAATAACAAAATAAGTCGTCGCAAATAACACATTATTCTATTAAATATTTACAGTGATATGACTAACAAATTACAGGGATGTTTTGGCTAAAATTGAATATGTATGCGAGAATATGCAAACATCTTTGTTAATGAATAAGAATGACATATGCGCAATACAGAAAAGCAAGACAACTTAGTTCGTGCATTTAAAGCCTTACTAAAAGAAGAACGTTTTGGCTCACAAGGCGAAATTGTTGATGCTCTAAAACACGAAGGTTTTGAAAGCATCAACCAGTCTAAAGTCTCGCGTATGTTAACCAAGTTTGGTGCCGTTCGAACTCGTAACGCAAAAATGGAGATGGTTTACTGTCTTCCTGCTGAGCTAGGTGTTCCGACCGTTTCTAGCTCTTTACGAGAATTAGTACTAGATATTGACCACAACAATGCATTGGTGGTGATACACACAGGTCCTGGTGCGGCGCAGCTGATTGCTCGTTTATTAGACTCACTAGGTAAGTCGGAAGGTATACTGGGCGTAGTCGCAGGTGATGATACTATCTTCATTACCCCAACGTTATCGGTTACCACTAAGCAACTGTTTGATTCAGTGTGTGAACTGTTTGAATACGCAGGATAATTGATCGCTGTTTCATAACTATCAGCCTTATTAATGGATCACGAGTATCTATTTGCTTCGTGATCCAAATCACATCCTAGAATATCCATACCTCCCTTCCAAAATCACACTAAACCATTGATTTTAAAAACTCAGTAGCAAATCAAACACGAGATCAAGACATCATTTGTTAGATTTTTTAGCTATATCTTTTAACATTCGAGTAATTTTCTGCCAATTTTTGATATTATTCAGCCACTTTTTCATCACATGGATTGAAAAAGGTGCCGTTTCCAAATAGGAAACTCCTGAAGCAACTACACTTGTTTCAGGGTTAATAATGAATAAAGGAAGGGAAATTCATGGCATTTACCAAACTTATTAAAGTTGGTGCTATTGCAGCTGCTGTAATGGGCGCTGGCGCTGTTAACGCTCAAGAGTTCATCACGATTGGTACTGGTTCAGTTACGGGTGTTTACTACCCAACTGGTGGTGCGATTTGTAAGCTAGTGAACAAGGGCCGCAAAGACCACAACATTCGTTGTTCTGTAGAGTCTACTGGTGGTTCAATCTACAACGTTAACACCATCCGTGCTGGTGAACTAGATTTCGGTGTTGTTCAATCGGACTGGCAATACCACGGCTACAACGGTACAAGTAAGTTCAAAGATCAGGGCGAATACAAGAAACTTCGCGCGATGTTCTCTCTACATACAGAACCGTTCAACATCATCGCTCGTACTGATGCTGGCATCAACAATGTGTCTGACCTAGCAGGTAAGCGTGTAAACATTGGTAACCCAGGTTCTGGTGACCGTGCAACGATGGGTGTTGTAATGGACGCTATGGGCTGGACTAACGACAGCTTCAAGCTTGCTTCTGAACTTAAAGGTTCTGAGCGTTCACAAGCACTTTGTGATAACAAGATTGATGCATTCATCTACATGGTTGGTCACCCGAACGGATCAATCAAAGAAGCAACAACGTCTTGTGATGCAAAACTGGTTTCAGCAACAGGTCCACAGATCGACAAGATCGTAGCTGAAAACCCATACTACGCTTACAGCACAGTTCCTGCTGGTATGTACCGTGGTACTGACGCTGACGTAAACAGCTTCGGTGTTGCAGCTACTATGGTAACAACTTCAGACGTTTCTGAAGAAGTTGCATACAACGTTGCTAAGGCAGTATTTGAAAACTTTGACACTTTCAAACGCCTACACCCAGCATTTGCTAACCTGAAAAAAGAAGACATGGTTAAAGCGGGTATCTCTATCCCTCTTCACCCAGGCGCAGCAAAATACTACAAAGAAGTGGGCCTTCTAAAGTAACTCTACTTTAAGCCTACTACACCAATAAGGAGGCTAGCCCTCCTTATTGGCTTTTCACGTTTTATAAAAATAATTTAAGTGAAAAGAACAGCCCTTTAAGTTTCTCCAATTTGGAGGACTTACCTTCGTATCAAGCCTAAGACAAAGACGAACAAAAAACGCATTTCCCTATCCATTCACTACACTAGATAGGAAATAAATAACGTTTGGTTGTTCGTAAGAAAAGGCAGACCATCAATAATAAGGATAGAGTACATGACGCAGACAACATCACCGTCTCCAGATGTGCAAGAAATGGTGGCACAATCAGATACTGGTGCGCGTAGCCCTCGTGGTATCCAAGGCCGTATTTTATGGTTTGTGCCTCTATGTTGGTCACTGTTCCAACTTTGGTATGCATCTCCGCTGCCGTTCATTTTTAACTTCGCAATTTTAAACGACACTGAAGCTCGAGCAATTCACCTTACGTTTGCTATTTTCCTAGCCTTTACCGCTTATCCAGCCATGAAGAATTCGCCTAGGGATCGCATCCCCGCAGTCGATTGGATATTAGCGCTTGTAGGTAGCTTTTCAGCTTCTTATATCTATATTTTCTATACTGAACTCGCTGAGCGATCGGGCGCACCAACAACATTCGATATTGTTGCGGCTGTATTCGGTATGGTTTTACTGCTTGAAGCAACACGACGCGCTTTGGGTCCACCTCTTATGGTTGTGGCAGCAGTATTCCTACTTTATACCTTTGGCGGCCCTCACATGCCGGACGTTATTGCCCACAAAGGTGCGAGCCTGAACAAGGCAATGTCGCATCTGTGGCTAACAACTGAAGGTGTATTCGGTGTGGCACTTGGCGTATCAACGTCATTCGTATTCTTGTTTGTACTGTTTGGTGCAATGCTAGAACGTGCTGGCGCCGGTGCTTACTTTATTAAAGTTGCATTCTCACTGCTTGGTCACATGAAAGGCGGCCCAGCGAAAGCAGCCGTTGTCGCATCAGGTCTGTCTGGTTTGGTATCAGGTTCATCTATCGCGAACGTGGTAACCACGGGTACCTTTACTATCCCGCTAATGAAGCGTGTTGGTTTCCCGGGCACTAAAGCAGGCGCAGTAGAAGTCGCGGCTTCAACCAATGGTCAATTAACACCACCTATCATGGGTGCAGCAGCCTTCTTGATGGTTGAGTATGTGGGCATCTCGTATGTAGAAGTAATCAAAGCCGCGCTACTGCCCGCTCTGATCTCTTACATCGCTCTGATTTACATTGTTCATCTAGAAGCATGTAAAGCAGGTATGACTGGCCTACCTCGTCGCCACACACCAACTATCGTACAAAGCTTACTGTCTTTCACGGGTACCATTTTAGGTCTGTGTGTTATCAGTGCCGCAGTTTACTACGGTGTCGGTTGGACGAAAGATGTCTTTGGCGATGCTGCAACACCAATCGTAACGGTGGCGCTATTAGTCGCTTATGTCGCTCTGGTTCGTGTATCAGCAAAATACGCATCTGAAGGCGGCATGGAAATCGATGCGGATCTCAAAGAAGTTCCGGATCCAGGTCCAACAATTAAGTCTGGCCTGCACTTCCTATTGCCTATCGTGGTGCTTGTTTGGTGTTTAACAGTTGAACGTTTCTCTCCAGGTCTGTCGGCATTCTGGGCGACCGTGTTCATGATCTTCATTCTGATCACTCAGCGTCCGTTAATGACTCTGATGAACAAATCAGACGATCTTGCAGAGCAAACTAAAGCTGGCTTCGTTGATCTCGCAGAGAGCTTGGTTTCAGGCGCACGTAACATGATTGGTATCGGTGTCGCGACAGCGGCTGCAGGTACGGTTGTAGGCGTGGTGACTCTAACGGGTATCGGTCTAGTAATGACGGACTTCGTTGAGTTTATCTCAGGCGGTAGCATCATTCTTATGTTGCTATTCACTGCAGTAATCAGCTTGATCTTAGGTATGGGCTTGCCAACAACGGCGAACTACATCGTTGTATCAACGCTGATGGCTCCGGTAATCGTGACCCTAGGCGCTGCGCACGGCTTGATCATTCCATTGATTGCGGTTCACTTATTCGTGTTCTACTTCGGTATTCTTGCGGATGATACACCTCCGGTAGGTCTCGCGGCGTTTGCAGCAGCGGCAATTGCGAAATCAGATCCGATTCGTACTGGTATCCAAGGCTTCACCTATGATATCCGTACCGCAATTCTACCTTTCATGTTCATCTTCAATACTCAACTACTACTGATGGGCATTGATTCTTGGTGGCACTTAGCACTAACGATTTTCTCATCTGTGACTGCGGTACTTATCTTCGCAGCTGCAACACAAGGTTGGTGGTTCACCAAGAACAAGTGGTGGGAAACGGTGCTGCTTATTGCATTAACCTTCACTTTCTTCCGCCCTGGCTTCTGGTGGGACATGATTTACCCAGAGAAAGTTCTTTCACCTGGAGTTGAGATTGCTCAAATCACGGAAAAGCTGGATGTGGGACAATCACTTGAACTTAGAGTGGGTGGCGAAAACTTAGAAGGTGACTATTCTGAAAAGACAGTTCGCCTGCCGTTTGAAGATTCTGCGACCTCAAGTGAAGATCGTATTGCCTCTATGGGTCTAATGCTGACTGAATCAGAAGGCAAGATGATTGTTGATATGGTTGAGTTCGGTAGCCCAGCAGAAGCGGCTGGTATTGATTTCGATTGGGAAATCAAATCCGTTATCCAAGATGCAGATCGACCAATGAAAGAGTGGGTATTCTTACCAGCTCTGATCATTTTGATTGGTTTAGCGATGAACCAAAGAAGACGTGCTCGTAAGGATGAGATTAGCGCGTAATGGATAAGGCTGAGTAGTGCTTAGCGCTATTTGGCTTTATTACATGGAAAGGATAATTACAGTGCTAAGTGAAAGCTTAGCGCTGATTAAAAAGAGACGAATACATGTATAAACAAATCCTTGTTCCTGTTGATCTTAATGACAAAGGCTTTTCTGATAAGGCAGTCGAACTGGCGGTATGGCACGCAAAACACAGCAATGCTGAAATCCACATTCTGAACGTACTACCAGGCATTCACATGTCGATGGTGGCGTCTTACTTCCCGAAAGATGCAGCGAACCAAATGAAGCTTGATGTTAAAAATCAGCTGAAAGAGTTTGCTGACAAGCACATTGACGATGAAGTGGTGTATAAAGTTCACGTTGCCGAAGGCAAGACTTACACAACGATTCTAGATTACGCAGAAAAACTGGGCGCTGACCTTATCGTGATGCCTAGCCATAAGCGTTCGAAAATCGACAAAGTTGTGCTTGGTTCTGTTGCAAGCAAAGTGGTACAGAACTCACCAATCAATGTATTGGTAGTTAAGCCGCAAGGCTAAATCACTTAATCGACACAACGATCTAAAAAGGTTGGCCTAAAAGCCAACCTTTTTTGTTTTTCGTTCACGCAATTTAATTCTTCAATCAACTCACTAAGTTCTGCGGATTACCCGCAACAAACCCATCAATATTGTCGATTAAGATATCAGACAGCTTTTGAATTGAACTGTCACTGCCCCACGCCACATGTGGAGTGAGTAATAAGTTCGGTAAGTGGCTATTAGCCAATAGTGGATTTGAGTTGTCGGCTGGCTCTTGTGTAAACACATCCATACCTGCGCCTGCAATCTCATGTTTTTTCAAAGCCTCAACTAGGGCTTGTTCATCTACTAGACCTCCGCGCCCGGCATTAATTAATACCGCGCTCGATTTCATCATTGTGAGCTCTCGCTCTGAAATCAGATTTTGGGTCGCATCAGTCAATGGGCAATGTAGACTGATCGCATCCGCTTGCTTCAATACCGTATCAAAAGGTAGATACCCTTCTCGACAAGACTCTGCTCCTTTTCGCTCGGCAAACATCACCTTCATACCAATCGCTTTGGCTAACATTGCGGTGGCTTGACCTAAGCTGCCACTCCCCATCAACCCCAGTGTGCTGCCAGCCACATCTTGAATCGGATGAGTAAAGAAGCAGAACTGCTTGTCCTTTTGCCACTCGCCCGCCTCAATGTCTTTATGATAACCAACAAGGTTTCGTTTAAGTGCAAACAGCATTGCGATGACATGTTCAGGAACCGATTGAATCGCATAGCCTTGCACGTTTGTCACTGCAATGTTTTTAGATTTGCAGTATTCCACATCGACATTATTAACACCGGTCGCTGAAACCGCGATCAACTTGAGTTTTTTCGCACCAGCGAGATTCGACTCATTGAGCACTACCTTGTTAGTGATCACCACATCAGCTTCTTCAACTCGCTCTGATACTTGCTCAGGAGCTGTGAAATCATACTCTACCCATTCATGCTCAAAGCTCAGAGGCTTTAAATGAATTTGAGATGGGATAGTCGCTCTATCGAGAAACACAACATTCAGCGTTGGCATTCTTCTTCCTTGGTTAGATCTATGAATCAGTCCATTCTAAGCTTTTAGCTTACTGTAGTCTGGAAGCTCAAGCGCAATTTCAAAGTGCTGTTCGATTTGTGGGGATGCTTGAGGATAAAAGTCACAGGGAACAAAGGCTTTAAACAACTGATTATTCGCTGGATGATAAAAGCTCAGCTCACACGCATGCAAAGCCAACCTATCACTGTATTCAAATGCTTCTGATGTTGCGTAAAACTCATCGCCCACAATCGGTGCGCCTATTTCCATGCAATGCACTCTCAATTGGTGAGAACGCCCGGTAATTGGCAGTAACTTAAGTAAAGTCGTTTGGAGTTCTTGCTGTTCTACCACATAACGAGTCTGTGATGATTTACCATCCTCGAAACACACTTTTTGCTTCGGCCGGTTTGGCCAATCGCAAATAAGAGGGAGGTCAATCAAACCTTCTGCTTCTTCTACTGAACCCCATACTCGGGCGTAATAGAGTTTGTGTGTCAGTCGATATTGAAATTGCTTCTTCAAATGACGCTCAGCTTGTTTGTGTTTAGCGAGCAGCATCAAGCCTGAGGTCGACATGTCCAATCGATGAACGACTTGAATCTCTGGAAATTCGACAATTAACCGACTCCACATGCTGTCGTAATGCTCAGGTAACCTACCCGGAACAGAAAGCAGGCCTGCAGGCTTGTTCACCACAAGAATATCGTCATCTTGATAAACAATATCAATCCACGGTTCACGCGGTGGTGTGTACTGTTCTAACGCCATTGAAGCCTCTTAATTGCTAGTGAATAAATAATTTACGGTTGATTCGTTTATAAATAAATACAACTTTCAACATTTTCGTACATAAAAGTTGACGATTTTACAAAACATGGTATTGATAGGGTAACGGATAATAAGAAGTCAGCATCAAAGGAAAAACGATGGACAGTACGGTTAAAACCACCAACACAAAAACACCAACCTCAGCTCCCCTATCAAGTTTAATTAAGTCTCTTGGCCCAGGCGTTATGATGGCCGCAGCGGCTGTAGGTGGTTCTCACTTAGTCGCCTCAACCAAGGCGGGTGCGATTTATGGTTGGCAGCTTGCCGCTCTCATTATCCTCGTTAACGTATTTAAATATCCATTCTTCAGAGCCGGCATCCAATACACGCTAGGAACGGGTCAAAGCTTGGTGGAAGGTTACTCTAACCTAGGCCGCCCATACCTTGTGATCTTTTCGATCTTGAGTGCCATATCTGCGGTCGTGAATACCGCTGCCCTGCTATTATTCAGTGCAAGCCTACTCAGTTACTTTGTTCCTTTCGATTTAGCCACTAGCACCTTGTGCATGATCGTTTTAGCGACCTGTTTGATCATTCTGTTTGCTGGCCATTATCGTGCTCTAGATACACTATCTAAAGCGATCATGGCGGTCTTAACCATCACAACCTTAGCTGCAGTCGCCATTGCTATCGGCTCTCCAGTCGAACCTGATGCTGCTTTTGTTCCACCGTCGCCTTGGTCATTGGCCGCTATTGGTTTTATCGTGGTGACCATGGGTTGGATGCCTGCGCCTATCGAAATATCAAGCATCACCTCTATGTGGCTAAAAAGCCAAAAAGAGAAGCAGGAAGTGACCGCACAATCAGCGCTGTTCGACTTTAACGTTGGCTACATTGGTACGGCGCTGCTTGCTTTAGTATTCGTTGCGTTAGGCGCGCTAGTACTTCACGGTTCGGGAGTTGAACTGTCTCGCTCCGGTGTTGGCTTTACTCATCAATTGGTCGGCATCTACGCTTCGACAATTGGTGAATGGTCTCGCCCGTTAATCGCTCTTATCGCTTTCTTCTGTATCTTTGGTAGCACCATTACCGTTATCGATGGCTACTCACGCGTGCTTGCTGAATCACAACGTCTATTATTCAAAAAAGATTCAAGCCCAAGAATGCTGCAAGGCTGGATAATCATTGTCTCTATCGCGGCACTCGCGATTGTGATGTTCTTTAGCGCAGCACTGATGCCTATGCTCGATTTCGCAATGGTACTCGCGTTTGCAACAACGCCATTCTTCGCTCTGCTTAATTTCATCTTGGTCAACAAAGCTAAGCTTCCAGAAGCGCTAGCCATTGGCAGCAAACTAAAATGGTTGTCTGTAGCAGGTCTTGTTTACCTATTTGGTTTCCTAGCGGTATTTGTTTGGTGGAAGTGGTTAATGTAACCAGCTACTTGAATTGTTAATTAAGCTACAGATACAAATAAGGCCTTCATAATGAAGGCCTTATTTCGTTGAAGCATTTCGCTAATTCAAAACTAGTTGTGAGAAACCACAATCAAGCGTAATGAATCTAGCTGAACCTGAGCTTTGCTGATGTAACCGGTCAGTTCATTGATTTGAGCTTCGATTACCTCTAGCTCTTCATCACGAATATTAGGATTCACGGCTTTAAGCGCTTGTAGACGCTCTAATTCACCGTTCAGGTTAGTCTGCATATCTCGTTGAGCTTGTTCACGCACTTCTTCCACTTTAGGAAGTACGTGCGTCTCACCCGCTTCGATTAGCTTGTGAATTTCACCTTGTACCGAGTTAACTAGCTTGCTCGCTAGGTGACGGTTTACAGGGCTTAATTGACGGTTAAAGCTGTCGAACTCAACCTGAGCTGATAAGTCATTACCACGGCCATCCATCATCAAACGAATTGGCGTCTTAGGCAAGAACTGGCTGATACCGCAGCGTTTCGGCGCTTGCGCATCCACAAGGTAAACCAGCTCAAGCAGGATAGTACCCACTGGCAGCGCTTTGTTTTTCAGTAGTGATACCGCTGATGCACCAACACCTTCACTCAGTAGCAGATCGATACCGCCCTGAATCATTGGGTGTTCCCAGCTAATGAAGTTCATGTCTTCACGAGAAAGCGCAGTATCACGATCAAACGTGATGGTTGCGCCTTCGTATGGTAAGCCTGGGTAGCTTGGCACCATCATGTGCTCAGACGGCGTTACAACCAGAGCATTCTCACCCTTGTCGTCTTGGTTCAAGCCAATCGTATCGAACAGGCTTAGTGCAAACGTTACTAGGTTAGTGTCGCCGTCAGTCGAGGCAATCTTCTCTGCAATTTCATGCGCTTTGTCGCCGCCGTTTGAGTGCATTTCTAATAGGCGATCACGGCCTTTTTCTAGATCTGATTTCAGGCTTTGATTTAGCTTGGCAGACTCTTCAATCACTTCATCAAGTTGCTCAGTGTTACCAGAAGCCAGCATCTCGATAAGAACATCTGAGTACTTATCGTAAACCGTGCGACCCGTTGGACAAGTTTCCGCAAATGCATTCAGACCTTCATCGAACCAACGCGCAAGGATCGCCTGTGATGTGCCTTTTAGGTAAGGAACATGAATGTCGATATCACGCAGCTGACCGATACGGTCCAAACGGCCAATACGTTGCTCAAGCAAGTCTGGGTTGAATGGAAGATCGAACATCACAAGTTGGTTAGCGAACTGGAAGTTACGACCTTCAGAGCCGATTTCACTACAGATAAGAACCTGAGCGCCGCCCTCTTCTTGAGCAAAGTAAGCCGCAGCTTTATCACGCTCTAGAATCGACATGCCTTCGTGAAATACGGTTGCACGCACACCTTCACGCTCACGCAGTGCTTGCTCTAATTGAAGAGCCGTACTTGCACGAGAGGCGATCACTAGGATTTTCTCGCTGCGCTTGTCTTGGATCTTTTCAATCAACCAGTTAACACGTGAGTCGAACTGCCACCAGCTTGAATCTTCACCTTCAAACTCTTGGAAGATCTCTTCTGGATACAGCATCTTCATTGCACGAGCTTCGGGAGCCATTTTGCCACCGATCATGCCAGATACACGCATTGAGGTTGTGTACTGCGTTGGAATCTCCATCGGCAGTAGGTTTACATTACGCTTAGGGAAGCCTTTGATTGCAGCACGTGTGTTTCTGAAAAGAACACGGCCGGTACCATGGCGATCCATAAGGTTATCAATCAGTTCTTGGCGAGCTAACGCTTGCTCTTCTTCGCTGCTATCACCTTCAATCACACGGAACAGAGGCTCAACATCTTGCTCAGAAAGCAGTTCCGTAATCTGGTTCTTCGCGCTGTTTTCAAGCTTCACTCCAGAGAACAGAGCCGTTACTGCATCAGCAACCGGTGCGTATTGGTCTTCTTCTTCAACGAATGCTTCGTAATCGTAGAAGCGATCAGGATCAAGCAGACGCAGACGTGCAAAGTGGCTCTCACGACCAAGCTGTTCAGGCGTTGCTGTTAGTAGTAGCACACCAGACGTATTTTCCGCTAAGCCTTCAACCACTTGGTATTCACGGCTTGGTTTGTCTTGGCTCCACTCAAGGTGGTGCGCTTCATCGACAACCAACAAGTCCCACTCGCCTTCAAGTGCTTGCTCGTAGCGCTTACGGCTCTTACGTAGGAAGTCCAAAGAACACAGAACGTACTGCTGGGTATCAAACGGGTTGTCTGATTCAGCAAACGCTTCAATACAACGCTCTTCATCGAAGATAGAAAAATGCAGGTTGAAACGGCGCATCATCTCTACTAACCATTGGTGTTGTAGAGTTTCAGGAACCACAATCAGAATGCGTTCAGCACGGCCAGACAGCACCTGTTGGTGGATGATCATGCCCGCTTCGATGGTTTTACCTAGGCCCACTTCATCAGCCAGTAAAACGCGCGGAGCGTGACGACGACCCACTTCATGAGCGATGTATAGCTGATGAGGGATCAAGCCAGCACGCATACCACACAAGCCACGCATCGGGCTCTTGTGTTGTTGGTACTGGTTGCTTAGCGCACGGTAACGCAACACAAAGTTATCCATACGGTCGATTTGACCTGCGTATAGCTTATCTTGTGGCTTGTTAAAGCGGATCTGGTTGCTTAAGAAGATTTCACGCAGAGTGACTTCTGTTTCTTGGGTATCTTCGCGAGTACCTAAGTAGGTTAGCAGCCCTTTGTCTTCGATAACTTCTTCGACAGACAGAGACCAACCTTCTTGGCATTCGATGACATCGCCTACATTAAACGTTACTCGGGTTACGGGAGCATCAGTACGTGCATAAACACGGTTTTCTTCTGACGCTGCAAACATTAGTGTCACTGTGCGAGCATCCATTGCTACAACGGTACCTAAACCTAAATCGCTCTCCGTATCGCTTATCCAGCGTTGCCCCAAAGCAAATGTCATGAATCGACTACCTCAATCTTATAGTTGGAATTTGGTCTTCTTAACTGCAGTTTTAAACAAGAACATTATCGCTCCTGAACTAAAAATATAGCCAAAAATGTCTAGTTTGCAGCCACTTTTTAAGTGCGCTCTCAATAATAAATATCTCGAGAAAATGGTGCAGAAAAAGGTCGCTAATCTTACTCGATGCTGTGATTTAGGTCACGCCTAAAGGAGATGATTTCATGCTTTTTTTCTGTTTTCGCCAGTGCAATCAAACTGTCAAAAATTCATGGTTAATCTATAGGTAGCAGATTGCTGCTCTCAAACGAATACACCATATTCACTCGTAACGATATGGTGCTGTTCCTCTAGATGAAGTTTAGGTGAGTAGTTGACTATCACCAGAATCAGATACTAATCTTTATATGAGCTTTATCTACGTTCAATGAATGCAAGGCAAGCCGCACGTCGGCAAGGAGATGCTATGGGCGAGACCAACCGGAAGCTATTTGTTTTAGACACCAATATCCTACTTCACGAACCCTTCGCTATATTTTCTTTCCAAGAGCACGATGTCGTTATCCCCATGACAGTGCTAGAAGAACTCGACAGAATCAAAGACAGTAAAAGAGACGTTGCTCGAGATGCGAGAATTGCGATTCGAACGCTCGAAGACCTGTTCAGGGAAGCCACACCAGACCAAATATCGGAAGGCATCCCTTTTTCTAAAGACATAAATGCATCTGGCAGTATTTCAATACTCGCTGACTACGAACTTCAAGAAAGCATCAAAGCCTTTGCCGATGACAAGGCGGGCGATAACCGAATCCTCAACGCTGTCCTCTATCTTCAAAATAAACGCGCACCACGCGAAGTGGTTCTCATCACCAAAGACATCAATATGCGTTTACGAGCAAAAGGCGCCGGTGTACGTTTTGTTGAAGACTATCAAACTGACCAACTGATTGATGATATCCAATACCTCACCAAAGGCTTCCAACAACTGGAAGGCTCATTTTGGGATGGTATCGATAATGTCGAGAGCAGAAGTTTAGGCGGCAAGACGCTGCACACCTTAGCAAGAGCGCCGTTCGAGCCAACCTTCCTCAACCAATATGTGATTGACGAAGAAAGTGACTTTGCCGCTCGAGTCGAGGAGATTGAGCCGGAAAGCATTACCCTGAGAGACCTCAGCCGCGAAAGATTGATGAATCGCAGAGCATGGGACATCACACCAAAGAACGTCTATCAAGGCATGGCGATTGATGCGCTGCTCGACCCTGATATTGATCTTGTGATTCTCACTGGCGCCGCAGGTAGTGGTAAGACACTGCTTGCTATGGCTGCTGCACTTGAACAAACCATTGAACGTAAGCAATTCGATAAGATCATCGTAACCCGCAACACCCCTGATATTGGTGAGTCGATAGGTTTCCTTCCGGGTACAGAGGAAGAGAAAATGTTGCCTTGGTTAGCCGCAGTGACCGATACACTGGAAGCGCTGCACAAGAACGACCACTGCACAGAAGGCTCGATGAAGTACATCTGTGACAAAGCCAATATCCAGTTCAAATCAATCAACTTCATGCGTGGCCGCTCGATTCAAAATGCCTTTGTGCTTTTGGATGAGTGTCAGAACCTCACCGCTTCACAGATAAAAACCATCATCACCCGTTGTGGTGAAGGTACTAAGATCGTCTGCTCAGGTAACTTAGCGCAGATAGATTCTTCTTACCTAACCCCTGTGACTTCAGGCTTAACCTACATGGTTGAGCGTTTTAAAAACTTCGAAGGCAGTGCCAACATCCACCTCAATGGTGTGGTGCGTAGCCGACTAGCTGAGTTTGCGGAAGAGAACATGTAGTGACTCTATACGCTCACTGAATCAGTAATCTAAAAACAAAAAGCGCCTCACATTGGAGGCGCTTTTCAATTTAATATTTTGAAGTAAGTCGGCAGAGGTTAGTCTGAATTACTCAGTACCACCAACGGTTAGCGAGTCTAGTTTCAATGTTGGTTGACCAACACCCACTGGCACACTTTGACCAGCCTTACCACACACACCCACACCACGGTCGATGCTTAGGTCGTTACCCACCATAGACACCTGCTGCATCGCTTCGATACCAGAACCGATTAGCGTCGCGCCTTTCACTGGGTGAGTGATCTTACCGTTTTCAATCATGTACGCTTCAGACGCTGAGAATACGAACTTACCTGATGTGATATCGACCTGACCGCCACCGAAGTTCGGTGCGTAGATACCTTTCTCAACCGTCGCGATGATCTCTTCCGGTGTGTGTTCGCCCGGTAGCATGTATGTATTCGTCATACGTGGCATTGGAAGATGCGCGTATGACTCACGACGACCATTACCTGTCGGTGCTACACCCATTAGACGAGCGTTCAGCTTATCTTGCATGTAACCTTTTAGGATGCCGTTTTCGATTAACGTATTGTACTGACCGTTAACACCTTCATCATCGACGTTCAATGAACCGCGTAGATCCGTTAATGTACCGTCATCGACAATCGTACATAGGCTTGAAGTTACTTGCTCACCAACTTTGCCGGAGAATACTGACGACTCTTTACGGTTGAAGTCGCCTTCTAAACCGTGGCCTACCGCTTCATGCAGCAGAACGCCCGGCCAACCAGAACCAAGAACCACAGGCATGGCACCAGCAGGCGCTGCAACCGCTTCAAGGTTAACTAATGCTTGGCGAATCGCTTCATCCGCAAATTGGTAAGCAACTTGAGTGCCTTTGTCATCACTTAAGAAGAAGTCGTAACCAAAACGGCCACCACCACCAGCGCTACCACGCTCACGACGATCACCCTTCTGTGCAAGTACGCTAATAGACAAGCGAACCAGCGGACGAATATCACCAGCGTAAGTGCCATCAGTCGCAGCAACCAGCATCTGCTCATGCACACCACTTAAACTCACCGATACTTCAGTCACCATCGGCTCTTTAGTGCGAATGTAAGCATCTAATGATTTTAGTAATTCTGTTTTCTGCTGTTTTTCCCAACTCGCAAGCGGGTTAACTGCATCATAGTAAGCTTGATTAGAGTTGCGTTTGAACGCTTGAACCTTGCCGTTTTGACCTTGTTTAGCAATACCACGAGCCGCAATTGCGCTCTGCTTAAGACCATCCAATTGGATTTGGTCAGAGTAAGCAAAACCAGTCTTTTCACCAGATACTGCACGAACGCCAACACCGCAATCGATATTGAAAGAGCCGTCTTTAATAATGCTGTCTTCTAGCACTAAAGATTCGTGCCAGCTTGACTGAAAGTAGATATCAGCATAATCAATTTGGCGGGTAGCAATACTCGCCAATGTATCTGCGATATTTTGCTCCGTAAGCCCTGTCGGGTTCAGTAGCGCTTCTTCAATTTGATTAATGCTCATAGATGGCTCTTGTTTGTAATTAAAATTGATTGGTAAATCGAGAGTGTTGCGCGATGGGCATATTTTGCCTAATGGACTCGCAACTGGATGTGTCTATCTCAACCACCATACTTTTAGGATCTTGGTCTAACTGTGCGACCACTCGTCCCCATGGATCAACCACCATTGAGTGTCCCCATGTTTCTCTTTGGCAAGGGTGTTTTCCGCCTTGACCTACCGCGACAATCCACGACTGTGTTTCAACCGCGCGGCATCTTAATAGTACTTCCCAGTGCGCTTGACCCGTTACCGCTGTAAAAGCCGCAGGCACCACAATGATTTGTGCCCCTTGCTTACGTAACTCTGAATACAAGTGTGGAAAGCGCACATCATAACAAATACTCAAACCTAAGCGACCAAAAGGCGTTTCCGCTGTCACAACTTGGTTGCCCGGAGTGAAAATATCCGACTCTCGATAGCACTTATGGGCGTCAGCGACATCCACATCAAACATGTGTAGCTTGTCGTAATGAGCAACGAGGCAACCAAAATCATCAATCACCAAGGTGGTGGTCGTCACTCCGTTAGTTGTGCTTATCGGCATACTGCCAATGACGATCCAAATTCTGTGAAGCTTTGCTAGCTCAGAGATTTTCTTTTGCAGTGGGCCATCATTAAAAGGCTCAGCACACTGGTGATAGTCGGCTTTACTGCCAAAAACTAACGCGTTTTCAGGGCAAACAACCCACTTAGCCCCCAACTCTTTGCACTTTGCAACTTCTTGAGCAAGGTACTCAAAGTTCAATTCAGGGCTGGGGCCAGATGTCATTTGAATCAACCCAACACAATCCATGTGTATCGCTCCTCCATTCATTATGATTCAGAAATCAGCATTTCACCGTATATTCGCTGACTCGGGCATAAGGTCTTTTCGGCTAATTTAAGGCCTATTCGGCTAATTTTCTCAGCTTCTCTGGCAGATGAAACTCGCCAGAGCTACGAGAAAGTTCGCTCACCGTTGGTGAATCCAATGGTCCTTTCACCGAATAATTTACTTGGGTAAAGACTTCCACAACTGGCGAGATAACCGTGGTCACCGCCAATACGTACAGCGCCGTTTGAGGGGTTACCGCAAAGGCCGTTAATACGGGAATACCCGAGGTAATATCTGGGGTAAAGTTCACCTCAGCATCAACCTGACGCGTGTTGAGGTTAGCGATACCTTTGATTTTCATCTCACCTGCGACCGCATCCATGTTCAGATCATTGGTCAGGAAGATACCATTTTGAATCTCGCCCGTTCCGGTGATGCTGTTGAAGGCCATACCTTTATCAAACACATCTGAGAAATCGAGCTGCATCTTACGGATGATCGAATCTAGGCTAAACAGGCCAAGTAATCGAGCTGCGCCGCTCACATCCGAGATAATGCCTTTACCAAACTTGGTTTTAACGTTGCCATCAAGGGTATCCATTTTGATTCCCCAAGGCGAACCATCCCAATTTAGTTGACCTTCCAACGCGAATGGCGCTTTTTGAATCCCGGAAGTAATACCAAAGCGCTCCATGAGCTCGCTGTTGTTTTCACCTTCAACATCAACGGTTAACGATGAATGACTCTTGTCACCTTGCAGTTCCCACCAGCCACTCACATCCGCTTTGTTACCGCCGCTTCGCACCTGGATTTTGTTCCACTCGATACGATCTTCGTTCCTCGTCATTTCAACATCGACCTTACCCACCTTGTAGCCTTGCAGCCAAAAGTCGTTCAGCGTCAGGGTCAGGTTTGGCATCGCATCGTGGATCTCTCTATCCAATTTGGATATCAATGGCGCAGCTTGTTCTTTACGTTGCAGCAGTTGCTGATCTTGGTTGTTCTTATCATTCCACTCAGGAACAAACAGATGCAGACGATCCAGTGAAACTGTCAAATCATAAGGAGGCAGGTAGTTAATATCCCCTTCTAGCTCTTGGCTAGACACTTCCATTTGCCACGCCTGTTTGTTCTTACTAGCACTAAAATCGACGTCATTCCAAGAGATACCACCCAAGATCAGCTCTTTACTCTCAAAGGTAATACGGCTTGGCGCAGGTATGGTTGGCGTGTTCATTTGACTAAGTACAGCCGTTGAAGGCTTTACCGGTTCCATTACAACCGATAACCAATCATCGGCATTGAATTTGTCTGTACGAATCAGGGCGTGATGGCCCACCACCGGGCTAATTTTGTAGCCACCGCGACCAAGCACTAAGTTGGTCGCCGTTAACTCAGGCACGTCGCCTGTGATATCAATCTCAGCTTGGTACTTGGTGTTTGGCAATTGCAGGCGCGCGGTAATCGTCTCTTGGTTACCCGATGCCTGTAGCCTTGCAGAGCCACTTTCTAGTGATTTTTTCGCCAATGGATATGGGTAATCACTCGCCAAATATTTTAGGTCTGACTGTAAGTCTAGTTGGTAGGTAAAGCCGATATCATTCAGCTGGATATCAATCTGGCTTTGCCATTGCGCATGACCTGATAAGCGGCTTAACCATTGCTCACCGATGTAAGGTTCTAGAGGCTTGACGTCCCAATCACCTAACACATCAATATCAACTGCATAGCCAGGACCATCATTAAGGCCCTTAAAATCAAGCGAGATACCTTGGTTAAGCAGATCCGCAGCGAGGCCATTTGCCGTCACTACGTCATTATCAAATTCAATTCGACCCGTGGTGTTCTCGAGCACCATTGGCGGCGCTTCAATCTCAACATGGTTGCCACTTAAGTCGGCGTAACCCCATGCTCTTGCTTCTTTTTCAGAATCAAACGGAATATTCAGCTGGAACTCAGAAGAGACATCACCACTCACTTGAAGTGCGGTTAAGGCTGCGCCTACCGAGCCCACCAGTGGCGAAGACGTCATGTAATCGCGTACTGCGTTGCCAGACGCCGTCGCTTTAGCTTCAATTTCAATATGGCCGCCTTCCCCTAAATAAGGAATGCGTCCTGTGATTCGATCTGCCGTCACATCCATCAGTTGAGCTGAGCGAGAATCCAGATGCATCGCATCATTTTCAAACAACAGATCAAGCTGAAGATCAGTAATCAGTGGCCACGCGGTATCAAAGCTGAATTTCGCATCTTCTAAGCCAACCCAAACCTGGAAAATACCATCGTGGTTAGTGTATGGGTATTGAGACAAATCACCATGCCACAACAGTTTTACGGTATCCGCTTTACCGGCTTGAATCGCAGTTGAAAGGTAGTCTGTTAGATCTTGCCCAAGAGCCAGTGTAGGTAAGTAGCGCCATGTTTCACCGACATTGTAAGCGTCCGCTTCGCCGTAGAAGGATAAAAACGGGCTCGCATCTTTTGGGAAGTCTAAGCGGAATGCGCCTAGTACTTGTAAATCGGGGGTGGCAGCTGTGATTTTGTCTGACCACAGCCTCCAGCCGTTTTCATCTTGCTGCCAAACAATATCAACCTGACCTTGTTTGATATTCAAAGGAGCTTGGAATACGTCACCGTAAGGGAACACATCGTCAATAACATGCAGGCTAGCTTTCGCTTCCGAGGCCGAACCAAACACACTACCAGACACTTGGCTAAAGCCTGGGACTAGTTCCCACTGCTCGATAGCAAGATCAGAAAAACTGGCTGAATAACGTAAACTGTCAATTCCCGAACCCATGGAAACACGGATATCAGAAACAGAGCCGCCCGGCGCCAATACGTTAATCATTTTGGTTGATTGTTCAGAGTCAGGCAGCAGCTTAATCAACGGAGTAATAGTCGCAATATCCAGCTCAGAAATGTTGAGTTGCCATGGACCTTGATTCCACTTGAACGCTACGTCGAGTTCCGGCCAAGGTGTGTCATCCGTTCTAAGGTTTAGTGAGTGACCATTTAC
The DNA here is from genome assembly GCF_041471145.1 of Vibrio sp. 10N.261.54.A5. Taxonomy (NCBI): domain Bacteria; kingdom Pseudomonadati; phylum Pseudomonadota; class Gammaproteobacteria; order Vibrionales; family Vibrionaceae; genus Vibrio; species Vibrio sp. 10N.261.54.A5. The sequence goes on from NZ_JBFRNU010000020.1 coordinate 125,956, forward strand.
TTGCCAACCATCATCAGTCGGCGACAACTTAAAGACACCGGACTCAAGCATGAGGTCATGCTCGCCATCTTCGTTCCACGCCAGTTCTGAGGGTAAAACCTCAACATAAGCGCTCACTGGCTTGCTATTTCGCAGCGTAAGCCAGCTATTCAAGCTCACAGTACCCGTTTCAATGCCGGATTCCGCCTGCATATAATGCGTAAGCCATGGCTTAACAGAAATGCTGTCGGCACTGACATAAAACTCACCAGTCACATCAGTCAGTGACCCACCATCAATAAAGTTAGCACTCACTGACAGAGAGTTTAGATTGGCATCTTTGATACTCACCACACCTTCAGCAAGGTGATGTTTGTCTGAATTTTGCCATTTTAAGGTTTCTATATCGAGCTGACGTTCTTCACCCGAAACAGAGTGATAAAGAATAGAAGAATCTTTTGCAGTTACATCGACGAGTGTTTTTAGCAGTAAATTATCGAGCTCTTGTATCACTCGCTTGGAAGACTCGGGATCTGTAGGTTCGTCTTTGCCATTTTGTCCGGCAAACAGATCAATTGAGCGGATATCAAGATACATTTGATTCATGACTAGATCGGCCACAACCGGGCGCATCTGCACGAGCGATTGAATCAAGTCAAACTCGACTTCAACACGCTCAACAGAGAAGGTCACATCTTCTGCATTGGGGAGGCTAGCTTTAACGCCTTGCAGAGCAATAGAGGGGTGAGTGTTACGCCAAAAACCGCCCACGTCTTGAATCGAAAAATCAAAACCGGAGTGTTGGTTTACCCAAAGCTCAATTTCAGATTGATACTTGTTTAAATTGGGCAAGGCTACACGCAGTGTAGTAACGGCAATGGCTAGCGTTACTAAGAGAGTAACCACTAACCATAAACATGCACGTAGAATCAGAGTAACGCTTGAGCTCACAAAATTTCCATTACATCATAACAACATCAAACTGCTCTTGTATGTACAGAGGCTCAGCCTGGATTTTAACTTGCTTACCAATAAAGACTTCAAGCTCCGCAAGCGCATGAGATTCATCGCCCTCTAACGCCTCAGCTACGGCAGCTGCCGCATAGACCACAAATTTATCGGCGTCGTACGCACGATTCACTCGCGTGATCTCTCGAAGAATTTCATAACAAACGGTTTCAACTGTCTTCACACTGCCGCGGCCTTCACAAGCAGGACAGCTCGAACATAGGATATGCTCAATACTTTCACGAGTACGTTTACGAGTCATCTCAACCAACCCAAGCTGCGTGAAGCCATTAATATTGGTTTTCACACGGTCTTTGTCGAGCGCAGCCTCTAAAGAAGTTAGTACTCGCTTACGATGTTCCTCAGACAACATATCAATAAAGTCGATAATGATGATGCCACCTAAGTTACGTAGACGCAGCTGACGAGCAATCGCTTGAGTCGCTTCTACATTGGTGTTGAAAATCGTCTCTTCTAGATTACGACGACCAACAAACGCACCAGTGTTGATATCAACCGTGGTCATCGCTTCAGTTTGGTCGATAATCAGATATCCACCAGACTTTAATTCGACTTTACGATCCAATGAACGCTGAATTTCGTTCTCGGTATCGTACATATCAAAGATAGGCTTATCACCTTCATACAGCTCAAGCTTGTCTGTCAGCTCTGGCACGTATTCAGAGGTAAACTCTTTTAGGTTTTCATACTCTAGACGAGAATCGACCTGAATCTTACTCAGCTCAGTACCGACAAAATCACGCAAGATACGTTGGCTTAGGCAAAGTTCACCATACAAGCGAGTGCGCGCTTTGTGTTTACCACGACGCTCAAGAACCTTTAGCCAAAGTCGCTTCAAGAAAGCGGCATCTTGTGCAAGTTCATTCGAGTCAGCGCCTTCAGCCGCAGTACGGATGATGAAGCCACCGTGTTCGTCACAGTAACGAGACACGACTTTTTTAAGACGGTTACGTTCAGACTCGCTGTCGATACGTTGAGATACACCAACATGACTTGCGCCCGGCATAAATACCAGATAACGAGACGGTAGAGTGATATCAGTGGTTAAGCGAGCACCTTTAGTACCAAGAGGGTCTTTGACCACTTGCACCACAATGTCTTGCCCTTGACGGACAAGCTCTGAAATATCACGAACCTGAAATTGTTTCTTTTCGTTTTCAGCGACACATTCAGTGTGTGGGACAATATCAGAGGCGTGTAAAAAAGCTGCTTTCTCAAGGCCTATATCCACAAAAGCCGCCTGCATTCCCGGAAGAACACGGCTTACACGTCCTTTATAGATATTTCCTACGATACCGCGTCGAGCATCTCGTTCGACATGGATCTCTTGAAGAGCCCCCCCTTCAATCATGGCCACACGAGTTTCACTCGGGGTCACGTTCAGCAACAATTCAGCACTCATGGTGCACCTCAGGTTAGTAATTATAAGAATTCTTGCAGTAGCTGGTCCGTTTCAAATAAAGGTAAGCCGACAACGGCGTAATAACTACCTTCGATTCGGGTGACAAAGCGTCCGCCCAAACCTTGGATCCCATAGCTACCGGCTTTATCGCATGGCTCCCCTGTTTGCCAGTATTGTTCTATTTCTTTTTCACTGAGGGGTTTAAACCATACGTCGGTAATAATGATTTCTGTTCTTTGTTTTTCTTCTGAAACCACAGAAACCGCCGTCATCACTTGGTGACGTTCATTCGCTAACTGAGTAAGCATGCGCTTAGAGTCAGCAAAATCGGTGGGTTTCTCAAGCACTTGCCCTTGGCTTACGACGACTGTGTCAGAACCAAGAACGACTATATCAGAGCCATGATCTACAGTATCAGAACTAGGAACGACATGCTGCCTTTCAGAAGGGGTATCTTTCAATAAAGACAACGCAGCTAAAGCTTTATCTAAAGATAGTCGCTTAACATATTCTTCGGCGGTTTCTTGAGCGTGTTTACACTCTTCAACATCGGTTACGAGGACAGAAAACTCATAACCGAGTTGAGATAGCAATTCTTTGCGGCGTGGAGAGCCGGATGCCAAAACTAAATGTTTCTTTTCCATCGTCACGCTACCTCACATGCCAATGGCGACGCACGCGTCTCATTAATAAAAACATCCAAGGCCAAAGTATACAGTTTATCAATGCGCTCCATAGCGATAATGGGTTGAAAACGACATCTTGGATCAAATATTCACCAAAGAAGATCAATACCTCAAACAACACCGTTAATGCAGCAATGATCATCGCTTGCTGCCATAGCGCCATGTTACGAATAACGAGGAAGTTCATGGCAATAATGTACATCACTATTGCCATCATCATACCTCGAATACCCAGAGTAGAACCGATCAAAAGGTCCCACAATAAGCCTAGAATCAAAGCACTACCTACGTTAACACGATGTGGCAGAGCCAAAACCCAGTAACACGTAACCAGCAGCAACCAAGATGGTCTAAATAGATCTAAGCTACCAGGCCAAGGGATCGTTTGCAGAATAAGGGCTACTAAAAATGAGCAGCCAATTACGACCTTGCTTCTTAAAACGCTATTGGCCATCTTCATCCTCTAACAATGCTTGTTCTATGCTGGATTGATCCGCTTGCATCTGTTTATTTTCATCAGGCCATACAAGCAGCAAGTATCTGAGCTTGTCGAACTCAACCACAGGCTCTGCTTTGATCACAGCGAATTCTCGTTTCGGGTCGTAATCAACGGCAGTAACATAGGCGACTGGGTAACCTTCTGGATACACCCCACCAAGACCCGATGTCACCAACAGATCTTCTTCCTGTATATCAGTACTGGTTGGAATGTGCTCTAGCTGGATCTCGTCAATCATGCCATTCCCCGAAGCAATCACACGGATGTCATTACGAATAACCTGCACGGGAATCGCATTGTTTGCATCAGTGAGTAGAAGGACACGGCTATTATGAGCAGCAACAAAGGTCACTTGACCCACAATGCCTTTCTCGTTGATCACCGGTTGACCTTCGTACACCCCATCAATCTGACCTTTATCGATCACGACTTGATGACGATATGGTGAAGTATCTACCGCCATAACTTCTGTGACGACTTTCTTCTCATCACGGATAAACGGAGATCCTAACAACTTACGAAGGCGCTTGTTTTCTTCTTGATATTGCTCAAGCAGAATCAGCTCGCTCTTCAGTCGCAAGACCTCTCGTTTAATATTATGGTTGGATTCAATTAACCCTTTGCGAGTGCTAAAACGGTCGTAAACACCATCGAACATAGTGCGAGGCAAGTTGGCTGCATATTGAATAGGTGCAACCATGCTGTTTAATAGATAGCGAACATTTGAGAAAGCATCTAAACGACTATCAGCCAGCATAAGGCTGGCTGATAAAATTACAGCAAAAAACAGGCGCAATTGTAGAGAGGGACCTCTACCAAAAATTGGCTTCATTCTATATTTGGTCCTAGAGCTACATTTGATCCTATAGACAAGGTCCTAGGCTCTTTACATAAAACTAGATAAGAAAAGAGCCTAACACTAGATATTATTCTTCGCTGAACAGATCGCCGCCGTGCATGTCGATCATCTCTAGAGCTTTACCGCCACCTAGAGCAACACACGTTAATGGCTCTTCTGCAACAACAACAGGGATACCTGTTTCTTCTGTTAACAGGCGATCAAGGTCTTTAAGCAGTGCACCACCACCTGTTAGTACCATACCGTTTTCTGAGATATCAGAAGCCAGCTCTGGTGGACACTGTTCAAGTGCAACCATGACTGCAGATACGATGCCAGATAGAGGTTCTTGAAGTGCTTCAAGGATTTCGTTTGAGTTTAGGCTAAAGCTACGAGGCACACCTTCAGCAAGGTTACGACCACGTACTTCGATCTCTTCGACTTCATCGCCAGGGTAAGCTGAACCGATTTCGTGTTTGATCTTCTCTGCTGTCGCTTCACCGATCAAGCTGCCGTAGTTACGACGAACGTAGTTGATGATCGCTTCATCAAAACGGTCACCACCAATGCGAACAGAAGACGAGTAAACCACACCGTTCAGTGAGATAACCGCAACTTCAGTAGTACCACCACCGATATCAACAACCATCGAACCTGTTGGCTCAGAGACACGTAGGCCAGCACCAATCGCAGCAGCCATAGGCTCATCGATTAGGTAAACCTCACGAGCACCAGCACCTAACGCTGATTCACGGATAGCACGACGCTCAACCTGTGTTGAACCACAAGGTACACAAACCAAAACACGAGGACTTGGTTTAAGCACACTGTTGTCATGCACTTGTTTGATGAAGTGCTGAAGCATTTTTTCCGTTACGTAAAAGTCGGCAATTACACCGTCTTTCATTGGACGGATCGCTGAGATGTTACCAGGCGTACGACCAAGCATTTGCTTAGCAGCGTGGCCAACAGCAGCGACACTCTTTGCAGAACCCGCACGATCTTGGCGAATAGCTACAACTGAAGGCTCATCAAGAACAATGCCTTGGCCTTTTACATAAATAAGGGTATTGGCTGTACCTAAATCAATCGATAGGTCGTTTGAAAACATGCCACGAAGTTTTTTAAACATATTCTTCGCTCATCCTGCAAGAATTAGAAGACAAAAATTGTACTAAATGTACCAATGCCTTGCTGTTACGGCAAGGCATTGAAGTACAAACATGGACTGAAACCCGCAATTTCTTACAGATTCCTAACTTAAGGGGCAAAAATTATATTATTACTGACCTGTTAAGCCACTTTCACCTCGGTAGATCACACGATCGTTACCACGGTAGATACCAAATGTGACGACGGTGGAGGGATCTTCATCGCCTAGTTGACGCCAGTTGTAGCGCAACCATGGTTGATCTTGATCACTGCCACTACATGAGATGTTATTTCCGCCATCACTATCAGGCTCAGAGTCATCCATTCTTAACCACAGACGAACTTGCTCACGTGGCGCGTCTGTTCCTGCAGGCGTATTTTGATTTGCTGTGACCTCTTCTTCTCCATCATCCACATTTCCACTACCGTTAAATGAAACTAAAGTGGTTGCCGCCCCTTCACTGTGCCAAATAACTTGTTTACAAGTATTAGCCCCATTGAAGGTACTGCGGTCATCATCCTCGTTAACAATAAACTCGCTGCCATCCCAGAACTCAGCGCGCAATGGAATAGTTAGAGTAGTATCAGAATTGCCACCAATATCATCTAGCACCATTCGACCATAACGAGCTGGAGGCTGGACCGGAAACTCGACAGAATCAGTCAAAATATCAGAGTCAGTAAATGAAACAGGATCAACTCCTGCAACAGTCAAGCCAAAGTGGGTAATAGTGGAGTTAGCATCTGAAGTATTAAACGGTGCATCTCTGCGGCTAACGTCATCCAAATCCGTAACTCGCTGAAGAACAGCGGCACTATCGTTCAACAACCAATGCTTACGATCAGTAGACCAAGTGCCTGCCTCAGTATCCAGCAAGAACCCATTATCGACAGCTGTATCATCTAGAACACCAAAACTGGCTTGTAGGCTCGGGGCAAAGAATTGATAGTTGTTAAGCGCGTTACCAACACTGCTTTCACCTGATGCCATTGGGTATACCTGATGAACGGTTGAGTCATAAGGTTGGTCTAAGTATGCAATATCACTTTGATTTGTAACATTCCACTCAGGGTCACCTTGCATGAAGTATTTGGGGTAAAAACGGCCGATAGTTTTAGACCCAGTGACACCTGAATCACCATTTGGAGGGGCAATGGTGCTATAAAAGTTACCCGTTTCAATTGCAACCAATTCAAAACTTCCTACCTCTGAGTAGGTTAACCCATCAAGTTGGTACCCACCATTTGACTGATCACTAATTGAAATACTCGGAGATATCGTGTCGGGCATCAAATAGCCAAGTACACCCTCACTTGGTGTGTCTAAATAATGGGAAACACTGATCGAAGCTTGAGACACAAAATAATTCGAAGGAACACCTACATTATTTGAACATACGGAATTTACATTAGCTCCGGTAATCATGGGTTTCACGTCCACATCAAAGCTCTCCCCCGCTGCAACAAAGCCACTACTACTGGATTCTGTACTCGTTCCACTTGAATCGCTATCAGTACATACAGCAAACTCATAAGGTTTAGATTTGACAACAAAGCTACCAACCAACCCCGAACTTGCGGAATCAGGCTGTTCATAAATAGGACACCCTTCAATTTCAGAACAATCAAAGCTAGGATCATTGATAACTACATTAACTTGCCCAACATTGCTCCAATTTACTTCAGTTGTAGCACCACCATTATCAAAATTTAGATCTGTAACTGAGAAGTCATCAAGTGATCCATCTTCAGGGGTAGGCATTTCAAGAAAGTAATCTTTAGAAGCATCAAATGATAAGTTTTTAGTATAGCCATTTACTGGGCTAACAACGCCTTGATCACAAGCTTGAGCCGTCACCTCTACCACTAACTCTTGAGAGTCTTGAGCTGCATTCATATGTATTTGGCTTGGGCTTGTATCAAACTTATAGGGCACATAAAAAACTTGTGTCGATGTTGCGGGCTCTGAATCGTAGACTCCCCCAACACTGAAACTACCAACCGTATCAGAGTCTAAATACAAGGTTCGAATGCCACCATCAAACGTATAATCCGGAGTTTCACACGCATTGTTAGCTTCACCCGTACACCATCGCGTTCCCGTTGGGGTTACCGTCGCTTCAAACTGCTCATTAGAGTCGACCAATTCGCCATTCTCTTCTAGGCGAAACTCAACCGGAATTCGCTCACAGGTTAGGCTATATAATTGTTGAGGTTCTACAACCAATAATCCTTGCTGTACTGGGGGTTCACAAGAATAATCAGGTTTGATTATCGTTACACCATTATCAAGCACGGCGACTCTCGCTGTCACGGCACCATGAATAGCTGTCTGATTTAAATCTACAGTATCTGCGAGAATAAATCCTTTGAAAGTAGAGTTCCCAACGTCAAATATGACCTCACCTTTAGGAGCGTATATAATGGGATAAGCGAAGTCAGATTGTATATCAACTGCCAAGTTAAACTTCATACGTGTTATCACATTTATTTGAGAGTTGCCCTCAAAGGCATATACCAAATCTCCTGCATCATGCTCATAATTATCAAAGGTCGCCGTGGAATTATCAGGAAAAACCAGTTCTACACCCGCCCCTCCACTAACTTTAACATCTGAGATATAACTGTCTTCATCTAAGACGACTCGAACTAGATTATAATCATTCCCCTGCTTGTTGATAACGAGCTTAGACAAGTTACTCTCAATGAAAACATCTATTGTTTCACCGTTAATTTGGTAAGAACATATCTCTGAGTCCGCTCCGCAGCTCTGCAAAATATCCGAAGCCTTGCCCGTAATGGTTAAACTTTCTGATGGATTTTTTTCTGCAATAGAGGTTACGTAACTGCCTTTAATCTTTCTTAATTCAAGTTGGCTATCATTATTACCAACATCACATTGATGTTCATCACACACTGGAAAATTATAAATATGATAAAACTCACTCGCATCATCAAAACCCAATAATAAAAAGTCATCTTTTGTTGTCCATTTATCATTAAAGAGCTCATAGCCTTCAGAGACCTTTTTTAAAGATTGATTAATATAGTTATTAGACCAGCCGCTAATTTTTGTTTGCTGGCTGGTAACCGTCAATGAGCTATTCACACCAGTCCAACTCTGAATGGGCTCGGGAAACAAGTTACACACGTTGGCAACAGGAACCACCTCAGGTAACTCAAACGCAAAGTAACCCACTTCTTCCGGAATATGCGTGCGGTCTCTAAAGTCCTCATCTACAACAAAGCTAACTTGGTTCGTGTTAATGTTACATCGACGTAGCCAGCCTCCGTGTCCACCAGCCCTCTCTTGTTTATTAGCTATGATCCCGTCAATATTCGTTAGAGAGGTGGTAGCATACTTATCCTCACAGCCATCCAACATTGGGTCATTACCGCTTTGACTTGGCGTATCATACCCTCTTGCAAATTGAACCTTAAAACCATCAACATCAAGGTTAGTATTGGTGGCTAACGTCGCTAAAAACGCGATCTTCTCATCGTCATAATCATCGTTACTGCGGTGAGAAGCACTTAGCTCCAAAAACAAATCAATGTATGACGTTTCATCGGTTCGCCTAACCTTGCCAGAGGTCATCCATTTATCATTGTTATTTCGAGTTTGAATTTGATGCAATACCACCGGATTAGAAGAAAAGCCAGCTCCGCCAAAATCGCTATAAAGGACTCTATCATTACTATTTGAGCCTGATTTAGCACTGGCTGCATCGGTGTTCAAATAACCCGCTATGACTTCATGGCCATTAAAATCGGCCACACCGGGCTCAATCGCAAGGTAACTGACTTCTGTTATCGGTTGGCTATCTAAATCTGAACCACCGCCATTCTTTGGCGCCTTAATCTGCTTGATGGTCGCTTCGGTTTTGCTTACCTCGGTAACCATTAACGTTGCAGGAGCATCCGCGTCAGGGGCACTTGAATCAATGGTTGGCATCACAAACACCAGTGGCGTGTTGGTATAAGACTGAGTCAGTGGGATCTTACATTCTCCACCAGAGCACTGAACGATACCAAATTCATACTGAGCATCGTTTGAATAAACCGGCGGTGGCTCGATATCCGAGCTGTCACATTCTAGTTCAGTACTGTCCCCACTATTAATATCGACGCTTTGCGGGTGAATACCTTTAAAGTCTGCGGGGTAATTGCCTAAAAAAGTAAAACCCTGCCCATCGTCAACGTAGTAGTCTGCGGTTCCGGCATCATTTCCCGCTCCCGGCTGATAAATCAGTTGAACACTATAGTCTCCCCCACCAACCATGTAACGAGGATCGCGAATAAAGGGCGTATCTCCCACCGTAGGCTCATTAATATCATTGGTCCAGATGGTGTATTCCGGGCGGTTATTTCCGGGCTCTTGCTCTGCAAACACAGATTCAACAAGCTGGGCGGAATTGATATTAAATGATATTTTAAATTCACCGCTCGGATCTACGTTACAAGTCGACGCTGTCGCGATCAAAGGGAATAGGCAGAAACAGGCAACTAAAATATATCTACATGCTTTCATCGTATTGACTCCCTCACCCAAACTTCTTGAATACGCTGTACTTGGTTGATACCTGAGCCACAAATGGCTGTTGATTCAATCTTAAAAAAACCAACATCATCTAAAATTCCGATCGGAGTACAAGTTAACTCTTCAACTGTACAGATAGTCGACATCCCACTGCTCACTTGATTTGAATTTAAGTTACCACACGCTGCACTAACACTTGTTGAAACCGCGGGAGATACAGTCAAAGGGTACACTTGAGTAAGTGCCCACTCATTCGCAGAGTGTGCTAGCAACCAAGCCTGTGTCCCAAGTTGCTTACGGGTCAATGTATCGTGATTTGACCATTGGACTTGCACTAGAGAAGTCACGAGGAAGCCCATCACCACGATAACAAATACCGCGACGACCAAAACACTCCCTTGTTGAGATGATTTACTATGGCGCATTGAGTACCTGCACATCTTGTTGATAAACACTGATTTCGTTGTTTTGCTCAAGCACAAGTTCGATATGAATCACACCACCGCGCTGTAAGCTTGGCTCTTCGTAACGGAAGTTACTTTTTGTATAGTTAACGCTATCTGTGACCCTTACGCCATTACGCTCAATGACACCTTGTCCTTCGATAGTATTGTTCACTATACAGAAGCTGACATGATTGTTTTTTTCATAAATATAGTGTCGTTTTGCAATAGACTCACTCACAAGACTCAAAGCTGTAACACTGAAAGAGTTGGTATTCTGAACTGCACCCGAGACGTCAATTCGTTTATTGGACTCCACTGCCAAATCATTAAAACTACTTGGATTTATAATAAGATAATCTCCTACAGAGAGACTTGGGGCATCTTGACCAACAATGAAGTCCAATTGATTGCCTGGTTCATCGAAGTGATAAAAACCGGAATATTTGATCGAATAGAATGAAAGACACTTTCTATCAAAAGCAAGTGTAGGTAAAAAAGTCTGAACTTCAGTGAAGCTATTGGGAACTGCGTGGCTTATCTCTCGCGACATTTTCTCAACAACAAACTGCCCTTTTACTTGCACCTTTTGTCTATCGATAGTGTCGACATAACCTTTCATGCCATATTCAACAAAGCCTGCAATCGCTAGGCCAATGACGGCAACCACAACAATGGTTACGATCATTTCTATCAAAGTAAAACCACGTTGTTTCATTAGTAGTTCCCCTTGTAAGCAACCAAGCTATAACGGTTGTTACCACCAAATATCTGTAACTCAACGCGCTTCATCGTTCCAATTACATTGTCGTTAAGCCCGTCCATGTCTTCGTCATAAAACACCAAGACCTCAACACGGAAATTGGCATAACTGTCTTCGATATTTTCATCTAGGATATTAGCAAGTGGGTACTTAATAGGTGATACACATGCTGATTCAGTGGTATCGGTGTACCAGCATCCAATATAATCATCGACATCATTAAAAGCAGCGGGCGCAGTCTCTGCCCCATCCACTCCCAGTTCATTAGGGGCAGAACAAGCCGTCGCACCAGCATCCCCACAACGCACCAGACCACCATCAAAATCACTGTGTTCATCAAAGCCGCGAGCTAAAATTTGATTCATCAAACTCTGGCCTAAGGCCACGGAACGGTTTTGATATTGTGGGTCTGCTGAACTTGCCACTTGTGGTGCTAAAAAACTACTAATCGTCACCATCGCAATACCCAGTACGATAATCACAACAATACTTTCAATCAGAGTAAAACCACGTGAGCGAATCATAGACACGCCCCTTCACTCACATAACCTTGAGAATTGATACACACACTGGCTTGGTTTTGCGCTGAGGTAATCAAGATGCTCACACCACTACTGGCGGTATCAAGCGGGTTACCGAGAAGATCAAACGTAATTTGTGACACTGAAGGTGTAGTACTAAACGAGACTTGATCAGCTACAACTAAATCGCTCCGAGAGTTAGGGTCACTAGCACTGCAACCTCTTGAACTACCAATACAACTAGCATTGATAGTTATGCGGCTGCGCAGACAAAGTTTTTGAAGATCAAGGTTACTCGTATCGTTACAGTAATTGTATAAGTTGGGGATATTGGTTTGAATGCGATTCACTTGAACCTGACGAATCACCGAGATAATTTGCTCTTGCGCAGTAAAAGTGGAATAGCTAGAAGTACCAACGAAGCGACTCGCGGCAAACGTTGAAATAATACCGAGGATAATGATAACGATGATCAGCTCTACAAGGGTAAAGCCTTTGGATGTGGGGCTGTTATCCATAATGAGCCTCTAACGGTCTAGCGAATACTGATTATACAAGATTACGAAACTGATGGTCTTATGTATATGAATCGTTTTAATATTTATGAGCGATAGAAAGAAAAAAGACCAGCAGGTGCTGGCCATTTCATATTGATTCAACTTATCACTCAGTTAGTTTGCAGGGACACCACAAGCAGTCCCAGCAGCACCAGCTATAACAGCAACTTCAGCAGGTTCATCAGCGGCTGTGGCAGCAGTATAACGAACACAGTTTGTAGTAAAGCCAGTTAAACCGATATCAATCGTGGTATTTTCATGGTCAGCTTCATCACCTGTTGAACTTTGAAGAACAACAAACTCTTCTGACAAATCAATAGACTCTAAGATTCCATCTTCTGCTGCAGTAGGGTAACCGAAAGAATATACGATATCGTCTCTAGTAGTCGCAGGCAAATCACCAGCATCTACTTCAAGCGTTTCTATGCCTGCAATAGCGGCTTTACCATAAGAAATACCCATTGCACCAGCTACAGCACCTCGTAAACCATCGAGAGTAGATGCACGCGCATCATCTTGCAGATTCAAGAAACGTGGTGCCGCAGTTACAGCAAGAATACCCAGAATAACAATTACAACCACTAGTTCGATTAGGGTGAAACCGCCTTGTCTTTTCATAGTTAAGCTCTCTCTATGTTTAATTTTACGCAGACTTACTGCAAAGTTACGGTCACACGACCAGTTTTAATTTCGTAAACAAATTGGTGCTCGGTATTACCTTCTAACTGAATGTAAGTACACGTTGCATCACCTGAATTCGCTTGCGCTGAATATTTGTAATTTGAGTCGCTAGCAACATCTGAAACCGCACCGACTTTAGGGGGATTTTGCAGTAAGTTTTCCATCAACTCAGAACAGGTTTCATCTGAAATATCTTGTGGTGCAGTGCTCGAATCGTTGTTCAGAGTCCATGGGTAGCCATCTCTAAAATCGGTATCGACATTGTTACTGTTCTTTGATCTTGTTAACCAAAAATCAACACCATCATAATTTACAGTATTGTATGTTTCAACACCTATCTTCTCTGACGGCCTAGCTTCTGCTTCCCACTGTGCTCTTGCCGACAAAACGGCGGTTGCAAAACCACCAGCGACACCTTCAATACTTGATTTCTTGGCTGCATCCGTCACATCTAAGAAACGAGGTAAAGCAGCAACCGCCAATAAACCAACGACAACAATCACTATAACCAACTCGACTAGGGAGAAACCCTTTTGATTTTTAAGCATTTTCTACCTACTCATCTAATTGCTAACGCGCATTATACATTCGCGCTCGTATAAAACCATAAAAAAACTGTCAATATTTTCACAAAGCCAAAATATTGGCTTTTACACTAAACCTTTCTCTTTCAAGTAATATATCTACCTGATATTTATCAGTATAATGATAACTACAATGAAAGTGTCTGTTGTCACTTTTATCTTCAACTCTTGGAGAGCTTAGCCCTAAAATGCTCCCTTGAGGATATAATTGATCCAGCCAATAATTACAGTCTCGCTCCGTACCTTGGATAGGCATTACCCACCCAGTTCTGCTGTAGATCTTTGGGAGTTCCGAGCCTTCTTCTTGCCCAGCACCCGATAACAAATACTGCTGTTTGAACAAATTGGCTTGTTCAAGAATCCGCTTGCTCGCGACGATAAATGCTGTGTTAGTCGCTTCCTCTTCTACCGTTTTGAATGCAGAAAGCACACCGACAATAAGAAAAAGAATAACCACAGTCCAAATAACAAAACGTGAGCGTTGTAGGTTATTTAGCATTCCCTAACCTTTGATTGCATCCAACATTCCCCACATCGGCAAGAAAATACCCAGAGCTAAAATCAACACCATGCCTGCAACGATGGTTAACAAAATGGGTTCAATTCTGGCGGTTAAGGTTTTCAGATCGTAATCGACTTCGCGGTCATAAAAATCAGCCACTTCAAGTAATAGCTCATCAATACGACCCGTCTCTTCACCGACGGAGATCATTTGTATCACGAGCGGTGTGAAAATTTCGCTGTTAATCGCGGTCGACGAAACCGTACTACCGGCTTCAATGGCCGATTTCATGGCTTGAACTCGCAACTCTAGAAAACGGTTATCTAAAGCTTCCGCCGAAAGCGCTAGCGACTGGTTCAGTGGTACACCCGCTTTAAGCATCAAAGCAAAAGTACGCGAGAAGCGTGACAACAGTGCTCGATTCACTACCCCGCCAATGACCGGCATTTTTAAGCGTAATCGATCCCACTTTTCCAAGCCTTTGTCTGTCTTCACCCAAGCTTTAAAAGCGAAGATAAGACCAAAGATCACTCCAAGCATTAAGCCCCAGTAATTCACAAAGAACTCAGACATACCAATCAAGATACGAGTAGGCAGCGGCAAGTCGACACCAAAGCGCGCAAACATGCTTGAGAACTGTGGAATAACCTTGATGTTAAGAATGAACATTGCAATCAAGATAAAACTGATCACGAATGTTGGGTAACGCATCGCAGTCTTAATTCGTTTGCGAGTCTCAACTTCTTGTTCGTAATATCCAGCTAATTGCAGTAAAGCCTGATCTAGACGGCCTGTGTTTTCACCAACGCCAATCATCGAGACAAACAACGGACTGAATACCTTTGGGTGCATCTGCATTGACGCCGCTAAGCCGCGACCATTGGTTAGCTCAGCAACCACCTCTTCCAAGGCGGCTTTCAGCTGCTTATTTTCGCAGTTTTGAGTGAGGCCTTTCATCGATCTTAATAGTGGTACACCCGCTTTGGTTAGGCTGTATAACTGTCGACAAAACAGAACCAACACCTCTAACGGTACACTCGGAAAGAACAGACTCGATACATCCATATCTAAGACTGAACCACCACTTTTGCCCAGTTTGATAGAGGTTGGAATGATCCCTTTACTCATCAAGCTTTCAGCAGCAAGATCTTCGTTATTCGCGTCTAATTGCCCACTTACTTGACTACCATCAGAGCTGCGACCTACATAACGATACGTTGGCATATCATTCTACCCCTACAGATAAATTGGGTCAGTGGCACCGGACGCATCACCTTCGCCAAGATGCATTATCTCATCAAGACTCACGACACCTTGCAGAGCCAATTCCATCGCAGAAGCCAATAACGGTTTATAGTTTTCAGACTGTCTCGCCTTTTGAGCAAAACCTACCGCATCATTAGCTCTCAGTGCATCCATCATGTTTTGCTCTAGCTCCAACATTTCAAATACACCAATTCGCCCGCGGTAACCCGTTAAGTTACAGTTCTGGCAACCACGGCCTTTCATAAACGGCACACCTACTTGGTTAGGGAAACGGACGCTCAGCCATTGCTTGCGAGGTTCATCTAACTCATCCTCAACCTTACAATCTGTACACACTTTACGAACTAATCGCTGTGCGACTACTGCTCGAACAGCGCTCGCGACCAAGTAACCCGGAGCACCCATATCCATCATACGCAACGCGCTGTCTACCGCATCATTGGTATGTAACGTACTTAATACTAAGTGGCCGGTCAGTGCAGCTCTCAAGCCTATCTCAACGGTTTCGTGGTCACGCATCTCACCGATAAGAATAATATCGGGATCCTGACGTAGAAAGGTTCTCAAGATAGTAGAGAAATCGAGATTGATCTTAGGGTTTACCTGAACTTGATTAACACGAGGTAGGCGGTATTCCACCGGGTCTTCCGCAGTAATGATCTTTTTACCCGGTTCGTTTAATTCACTTAACGCGCCGTATAAGGTTGTTGTTTTACCTGAGCCGGTTGGTCCGGTAACCAAAATCATGCCATGTGGACGGCGCAATTGTTGACGCAGACGAACCAACAGATCACTCGGTATGCCCGACTCTTCTAGTTTACGTAGGCCTGCTGACTGGTTAAGAAGACGCATAACCACTGATTCACCGTGCTGTACTGGCATGGTCGACATACGAATATCAACCGACTGACCTTTAGCTCGGATATTAAAGCGACCATCTTGAGGAAGACGTTTCTCTGAGATATCGAGGTTTGCCATCAGCTTCAAGCGCAGTACAAGTGCTGAAGCAATATTCACTTCATTCAGCAATGTTTCATGCAGCACACCATCAATACGCTGACGAAGACGCAATACGTTTGAATCTGGCTCGATATGGATATCCGAAGCACCAACCTGAATAGCATCTTCAAATAGTGAGTTGATCAGCTTAACGACGGTAACTTCATCACTGTCTTCTTCAGCGATATCGAAATCAAAAGCATCATTAACTTGGTGTTCAGCGTGAAGTTGCTCAGCAAACGAGGCAATCTCTTTGGTTCTTCGATAATAGCGATCGAAGCCATCAACCAATTGCCTTTCTTGAGCAACAACGAATTCAAGCGCGTAATCGCCGAGCTGACCAAGCAAAGACTCTTGGGCAAACAGATCCGCAGGGTCACTCATTGCAACACGCAAAGTGTCACCTTGGCGTCCAATAACCAATGCACGAAGGCGACGAGCATGTACTTCGGGTAAAAGCTGTACTGCTTCAACATCGACAACGGCTCGGCTTAAATCAATAAGAGGAATCGCTAACTGCTGCGACAAAAAGCTCAGCATTTGCTGTTCTGACAAGAAGCCAAGCTCAATTAGCGCATCACCCAGCTTACGCCCAGTACTTTTCTGAGCGGCCAGTGCTTGTTCAACTTGAGCCTCAGTGATAATGCCTTCTTCGACAAGCAAATCACCAAGCCTTTTTCTTAATCTAATTTGCATCGCCGCTCTCCTCTAAAGCATTGAGTATTTTTAACCGGTCACGCACAAAGCTTTGTGATTGAGATGAGATACCGACTCTAGTCAACGCACCTTGATATGATTGTTTTGCTGCAGCGAAGTCTAACTGGCGTTCTTGCTGAATCGCTAAGCCCAACCACCAGCGAGCGTTATCTGAATCGACTTCAACCAACTTTTGATAACTCTCGAGTGCGATTTCTTCTTGCTGTGATTTTTGGCTCAACGCCGCACGCATTGCTAGATACTCTTGAGTTGGATGCGGAGGCATGTGTACTAAAGGGCTCAGCGCCGCTTCTGATTGATTCGCTTTAACCAGCAGTTTAGATAACCCTAATCGCAATTTTTCACTGTTGATGTTGAGCTTAATTCCAGACTGATAAAGCTCATAGGCTTTGCGAGTATCGCCTTTACCAAAATAGAGAATCGCAAGTTTCTGACGGACATCTTCATTTCGTGGCGTGTAGCGTAGAGCTTCAGTGTAGCCCTTCAACGCACCAGTAAGATCGTTCGCATCAAGCGCTTTCTGAGCTCGACCTTGTGCATTCACAGATAGCTGTTCCGGAGTTAACTCAACCTGTTCGATCAACATTCCGCTATTTTCTGAATCACCAGAGGCTACAGGCTCATTAGAGATAGACGCAGGGGCTTTTTTTGCCACACTAGCAACGTAAATCGGTTGGGGAATTTCAGTCTTAGTCGTTTCAGGCACGCTTAGAGCTTTAGCCGGTGTTTGTTGTTTTGTCGCTTTTGGGGCAGACATAACAACTGATTCGGAAACACTAGGCTTAGATTGAGCGCTTTTTGCCATCGCAGTGTTTTCTGTTGAAAGGATCGCAGAGTCTAGTGTCACCAATTTCTTAGTTGGCGATGAGATAGGTTGAGCAACTTCCTGAATGCCATTTGAATCATCAACGACAGAGACTTGAACCTGTAAATCTCGAGTTGAGATTGACTGCTCAACAATAGACTGATCAATCACAGGGCCTTGCGATATCGCCCAACCGCCCATCGCTAAGCTCAAAGTAAAACCTGCAACAACCCAAACTAGGGGGGAACGCGTTTTTACTTTAGGTACGACTGCCGCTTCAATCGAAGTCGCTGACTTTTTCTTTGCCAATTCAGACAAGGCGTTGTTAATGACGCTCATAATTAATTCCAACCCCACAGTATTGGCGTTTTAAATTTAGGCTTACACACATCGTACGTTTCATGCATAGCTGAAAAAAGATGTTGGTTGTCGATACTTTTCTTATCTTCACTGAACGAAAGCAATAGAGCCTTATGGCAAAGTTGGTTTATCAATCTAGGGATACCTAACGACGAACGACAGATCGCCTTTTTTTGATTCAAGCTGAATAACTCAGGGCTGCCACCAGATTTAGCGATTCGATTATCAATATAAGCCACCGTTTCATCGAGATTCAGCGGTCTCAGTGTCGAACTAAATGTGATTCTTTGGCGAAACTGCCTTAGGTGGTAAGCCTCTAATCGAGCATCCAATTCTGGCTGACCTAATAAGACAATCTGCAGCAGTTTTTTATCTTCCGTTTCAAGGTTACCAAACAACCTTAATGTTTCGAGCGCTTCATCCGATAGAGCCTGAGCTTCATCAAGAATAGCCACCACTCTTAAACCAGAATTGTGCAATTCAATGAGCTTATGCTGAATGTTATCAACCAAGGTTGCTTCATTATCGACAGCTAAACCAAGCTCTGTTGCAACCGCCTGGCGCAAGTCTGCCCCTGATAACACAGGGTTTGGTAAGTAGATCAGAGCTGTACAGTCATGTAGGTGATTGACCAACATTCGGCAAACCATGGTTTTTCCAGTGCCTACCTCTCCGGTCACCTTAATCACGCCCTCGCCCATTTCCAACGCCGAGATTACCGTCTGAATCGCTTCGAAATGAGGCGCTAAACCATAGAAGAAATCGGTATTCGGCGTTAAGGTAAATGGCAGTTGTTCAAAACCAAAGTGAGCTTGATACATACGACGACCTAGCTTAGTGAGACACTGCCACTCTATATTGAGAAAGTAAGCAATTACTCTTCATCAGGGAACCACTGCTGAAGAAGATCACGTGAACGCTCCAACTCATTTTGCCAAGTATTCACACCCACGATCGTTGGCTTAAGTAAGATCACGAGCTCAGTTTTTTGCGTTAACTGATTGGTATTACGGAACAAATGACCTAAGGCTGGAATATCACCGAGGAATGGAACTTTAGAGGTCACATCACTGGTGTTGGATTTCATCAAACCACCAATAACAACCACATCGCCATCTCGAGCTCGAATCACTGAGTCAGACTCACGAATAGAGCTTTTCGCCAAAGGAAGCTGCACCACACCCGTTGTAGAACCAAGGTTGAGCTCTTTCACTTCTTCCTCGACCTCAATAACGGCTGGGTGAACATGTAAGAATACGCTACCTTTATCATCTATCTGAGGGGTCACATCTAAGGAGATACCCGAAAAGAACGGAGTTAACTCAACCTCAGGTGCGACGTTCGCGTTGTCACCACTGCCTACCGCGCTAGATAAATCCGTCACGTAGTATTCGTCAGTACCCACTTTGATAACCGCTTTCTGGTTGTTTGCAGCTGTGACTCGTGGGCTTGATAGAACGTTCAGGTCACCTTGAGTATCCATAAAGCTCAATACCGCTTCAAAACTGCCATCTGAGATCGTTACGTTGGTTTGCCCGCCTAACAAAGAGCTGATCGCATCTAATGAAGGCAAAGTTCCACCAGGTCGATCAATTACCACACCGCCGCTGCCAATCGACTTAGATAAATTAGACCAGCTAATACCTTGTTGGTAACCATCACTCAAGGTTACTTCCATGATTTTGGCTTCTAGGATAACTTGACGCTGCAGGCGTTTTTGAGAAATACCTAAGAACTCTCGAACCTCACGAATTTCGTCAGGGTAAGCACGCACTGTAATCACACTCGCTTGCGGGGTCACGACAACGCTTTGCCCATCGCCCGAGCCAATTAAGTGAGCAACCGCCGCTTCAAGCTGTGGCCAAAAATCACTTTCAGAGGTCGTTTCAATCTCTGTACCACCATTCGATGTCGAGTTTGATGAATTAGAAGAGTTAGATGAATTTGACGAGTTTGAGTTCGAGTTTGAAGAGCTCGATGAATTCGAATCTGAGTTAGAGATCGTGCCGGTGGTGATCGTCGTTAGTGAGCGACCAGAACGCTTAACTTGTAAGTAATCGACAGGGATCGTTACGGTGCGAAGACCGGCAGGATAAACTTGAATCACTTTGCCACGCTTTTCAATATCGTAGCCATACATATCTTGAGCAACAGCCAGTACCTCATCTAACGTCACGTCCGTTAGATTAAGCGTAAGGTTTCCAGACACACTTGGGTGAATAGCCGCACTATATTCCGTACCTTTCACTAAGCTGGCAAAAAAAGTTCTCGCTTCAACGCCTTTTGCCTGAATACGAAAACGCTTAACCGTTTCCATCCCCGGAGACATCGAGTCAGAATTAAGCTGAGGCATAAGGTCATCTTGAACCGACGAAGGCAGCTCATGAAGCGCTCTGCTATTGGCTTCATTAATTGATTCGTTTAAAGACTCTTTAATCTCAACAGGATCTCTATGCCCCATCGAACAGCCGACTAAAGATGACACTAGGATTGCTACTACAAGTTTACGCATGTCTTCACTCTAACCTTAATTATTCTTAACATCTAAAGAGAACATCTCTAATTTCCACTGCTTAGAGCTTCTCTGCAGAGTGACGTATTCTGGATCTATGTTCTTAACTCGGTACCCTCTGATCGTTTCCCCTTGTCCGAGAATCTGACCATTCATAATCGCATAGCAAGGCGTATCTCCCTTACACACGATGCTTTCTAAAGAAGGCAAGCGATAACGAGTTGGTGCTTTCTTAGCAGGCGCCGCTTTCTGTTGAGGTGAAAGCCAGCCTAATGGCGCCGTGGGATCTTGCTCAGCCCACACAAAAGAGCTACTAAATAGCAAGGACAACAAAAGAGTTCTAACCACCGATAAACTCCTGTCTAGTACCTAATGTGTAAACCTCGAACACCAGTCGAGCTTTAGGATATTCTTCTACTGAGTATTCAAATGTGCGCCAGTAGTAACTCACAGGTAGAGACTCAAGTGCTTGAAGGTAAGCTGAGATATCAAAGTAACTGCCGGTTAGCTCCATTCTTACAGGGTGAAGAAAGTAGCCTGAATATTCGCTGGTCTCTTTATTGTTCGAAATCGCTTCTGGTTTTAATGACTCTAGCGATTCAAGCTTTAGTCCATTACCGGCGTTAAGAACGCTCTCCAGTAACTGCGACATTTGAGAAGGTGTGATTAATCCATCAACAATCTGAGAAAGCTGAAGAGAGAGATCTTGGCTCTCCACCAGCAGCTTTTTGTACTCTCGATTAATTTCTTTGTCTGGGTCTTTGTTTAACTGAGCTTGCAGAACAAGTAACTCACCTTGCTGCCTTTGATTCGATTGAGTCAGGCTGCTCGCCTTGGCATTTTTAGCTTGTAGATCGAGATACGCAGGCTCAACCAATAAGGTGAACAACAACATCGATAGGCCAACAAAACCACACACAAAAAGTAGCCATTTTTCTCTTTGACTTAATGCAAGAAACTTATCGCTCAGCTGGTTCCACTGCTGCATTATTTACTCTCCCGACGAGTACTTAGCTCAAACGTCACCACATCCTGATCATTACGGCCAATTTTTAGTTTTTCAAAAGTGCGTCCGACTAAATTAAGCTCACTTTTAAACTGACCAATCCAGTTCGGAACGACATTTGCATTACGAGCCAAGCCACTAAGATCTAAAGTATCGTGGGTCATGTAGATGTGCGAAAGAGAAATGTCATTTCGGCCTAATTTAGCTAAGGAATTCATGACGCCAGAATACCCGACTTGTTGGGATTCGTCGTATTGTCCAACAGCCTTCAAAGCCTCTTTTTTAGCCTCAGTCTCACGTTTGAGACGCGCAACCGCCGCGACTTTCTCTGGAGACGGTTTATGCTGAGTTAACTTACTATTCAATTGGTTAACTTGCTTGTTAAGTTGATTCGAGTCTTGTTGCAGGGCTGTTAGCTCTTTATCTAGATTAGAAACTTGATACTGCATTGCGAAGTAGCCACCAAGCATCAAAACACAAACTACTCCCCAGCTCGCAACAACATTGGTCAGCGTAAAATATTCTTTTTTAGGCTTAAGGTGTTCAGGGTAAAGATTGACCTTAAACGTCTCTTTTTCAGCTGCAAGTTTAAGCAACAAACTCTCTGAATTATCACGCTCACCTTCAACCAACAGTGAAACTGTCGAGCTCAATGTACTGTTTAAGGCACTTTGTAACTCTGCTTCATCTTCTTCGTCACAACAGATTTTAAGCTGGTGAAGCTGGGTGCCTTTAATTTGAGAAGAAAGGTAATCAATCGAGCGTTGAAGCTCTAAAGCGAGGCCATCTAACTGCAGAGCACTTGACGCAACACCCGTTAAAGGTGGCACAACACTGCGGATGGTTCTTTGAAAACAAACGGTATTTTCGACAAACGCACCCAATTTAAAGTGTGAATTGACGCTACGTTGTAAAAGAATGAAATTAGACAGTTCGCCTGCACTGTAACCCCAGATTTCATCTTCAGGAGCAACACCTATTAATTCAACCTGAGCCGAATTAGTGATATTCAAAAGCTTGTCCAACAGCTTTTTAGGCAGGACATATACTTGCAGCTTGTTCGACGTTGGTAACGCGACCGCACTCGCAGTAATTTCCGTGACTCTTTCTGAAACAAGATCTTTGAGTAAAAAAGGCAGTGCTACCGACCATTCACTCTCTGGAATGTCCGGTTTATCAATTTGGTAGGTTTGGTAGTAGTTAGCACAGACAATCAGTTGGACGCTATTACTGGTAAACGCCTCACTGCTAAGCGATTTTTTTAGCGCACTCTCCCAGTCCCCATTAACCACGGGAATGCTGGCTACTTGAGGATCTTGTTCTGTCGATGAAATATAAATGGCGTCATTGCCCAGCAAGACAACTTGCGAGCTACCTTTATTATTCGTTGGCTTTATTTTGTCTAAAATCGCTTTAAAATTCATTCTTAACTACTACTCTTACGCCATCGATTTCTTCGTCCAACTTTGACAACAGATTCCGCTTTCGCGGCTTTTTCTGCTTGATTAGGCAAAGGGATAATTTGTTGTTCTTCGTCGAAATATCTCCCTTGATAGCCGTTAATGCCTAACTCTATCAAGGTATTCTTTTCTTGTTTTGTCTCGACTCCAACGGCAATAACTTGAGTTGGAGAATCACCACACGCCCCAATTAAGCTTCGAACAAACAGTTGGTTCTCATGCCTTTGGTCGATTTTCTTTATTAGGCTTCGATGAAGCTTAATATAATTAACCTTCAAATCCTTTATATAGTGAGTGCTAACAATGGTTCGCCCAGCTTGGCCAACCACAACTTTACACCCTAAACCTCGCAACATCTTTGCCACCGGTCTCATATAATCAAGATGAGCAATCAAGTGCCCTTCTGGAAACTCAAACGCAAGCTGAGAGCGGTGTTGAGCAGAGAGCTGTAACAACTCACTCCTAAACCACTTAAAGTGCTGTTTATTAGCAAACGGGGTAACATTCAGATTCACTGAATAGTTGATAGGTTGAGTTGATTCTTTCAACGATTTCAACACAACCTTTAGAACCGATTGGTCCATTTGAGCTTGATAACCCACTTGCTCTACCGCAGGCATAAATCGAGACGATTTCAATAAACCTTTGTCAGGATCCTGAATTCTAGTAAATATTTCTCTATGTAATTCATTAACTTGACCAGATTCCGGCATAATATAACACCGCTGAGCAAAGATTACTAAATTTTCAGGAAGCAGCGCTTTATCAAGTAATGTTCTCCAACGAACACTGCCTCTATCAAGCTCATTCTTATTCTCTTTCGGGTAACGGCTCCAGTTATTAATACGCTCTAACTGAGCACTCTTTAGTGCCGTTTCCGTTTCATCCATGATCTGGCTATGACGCTCACCTTCGGTATACATGGTCACACCAATATGACACCAGTTATCCGACTCTAAAGGCTCTGGCGGAGTTAGCTTATCTAACTGCCTTAAACACTGAGCAGCCAAGGTCGCAATATCTTTTGCGCCCTGATGAGGGATAAATACAGCAAAGTCCGCTTCGTAATAGCGAGAAAAAATGACATCGGGATAGCGTTGAACGATATTCGACAGTACTTCACCGACTTCAATAATAAAGCCGTCTGTGGTTTGCTTATCGTTAGCATCACTAACTTGCTCCCATTCGTCGATACGTATCAGTAACACACCGCCTCGAGCACCACTTTCATGCAGTGCCGATTCCAGCTTATTATCGAATAAAACTCGGTTTGCCGTTCCCGTGAGTTTATCTAGGAAAGTATGGGTACGAATAAAGGTATCAAAGCGACTTCGTTCTTGACGAGCATCTTGTAGCTCTTCAATCAATACATCTAAGGCTTCGCTTGCGGTATAAGGCCACTCTCGCTCATCTCCCTTTGCATGAGCTTCAACCTGACCGGCCAAGATCATTCTTCCTCGCTCTTCCAAGATTTCAGAACCCATGAGTTGTTCTTTCAACCAACGAACACCGCGAGCAAGACAGAACAGAACCAATGCGACAGCCAAAGTAATTGACCACATCGCTTCCACTGAGTAGTTGTAGCCAATATAAGGAGGAAGTGCTTTAAATTCGATTCGGTAGCCTTCATTACGCTCTAAAATGAAGCTTTTCTCATAAAGACGATTGGGATCAATTTGTGGGGAGGTATCTTTGAAACGATAAACGATGCCGGTCTTGTTCGAGAGTTTCATCTCAACAATATTGCTCGCCTGCAACATCTTAGGCATCCAACGCTGCATTGAATACGCGGCGTCAGGGTCTTCCATCTCTTTATCTACAACGTCGACAATGCCAACCAAATAATGGTCTAAATATTCCTGTCCAATACGCTTAAAGGAAAGTGTGCCACCAATAAAAAGAATGAACATCGCGCTGATCACTATCACGGTGACAAATGCGACCAATCGAGTGCTCAATTTTAGTGTCGGGGTATATCTCATGAATAACGAAATCCTTTTCAACTCACATTATACCGTATTGCTACTTATACTATAAATTGACGTTGTAAATAAAGCGTTAAGAATTGTAGGTAACAAAAAGCCGCGATGAACGCGGCTTTTTCCAATTTAATACTGTCTTTATAATATATTAAAAACAGGATCTAAAATGGGATGTCATCATCAAAATCCATTGGCGGCTCATTATATTGAGGTTGAGCCTGCTGAGGAGCTTGTTGAGGTGCTTTTGGCTGCTGTTGAGCGGGAGCACTGTATTGTTGTTGCTGTTGTTGTGGCTGCTGTGGCTGACCCCAACCACCTTGCTGTTGGTTGTTACCCATGCCACCTTGAGCAGGAGCACCACCTTGAGCACGGCCGCCAAGCATTTGCATTACACCATTGAAGCCTTGAACAACCACTTCAGTTGTGTAGCGATCTTGACCGCTTTGATCTTGCCATTTACGTGTTTGAAGTTGACCTTCAATGTAAACTTGAGAACCTTTACGTAGGTACTCACCAGCAACTTCCGCAAGCTTGCCAAACAGAGCAACACGGTGCCATTCTGTTTTTTCACGCTGCTCGCCAGTTGCTTTATCACGCCATGACTCTGACGTTGCAATGGTAATGTTCGCTACTGCGCCGCCATTTGGCATGTAACGAATTTCAGGGTCATTACCTAGGTTACCCACTAATATAACTTTGTTAACTCCACGGCTAGCCATGATTTGCTCCGTCTAAATTCATAGTCTCAGAAAATTTTAGCGCACAAGAATAGCATGCTTTTCTACAGTGATAAATCGCATTCCTATTCTCTCCTCACTACAAAGAATAAAAACGTAACAAATCATGATATTCAGAGCGATGTTGCTTTTTTCTCCACTTACAAACCACTCATTTACTTTGATTATTGATATTCAACGCAAGTCACTATCAAGGCGCTAGAGAAGCTAAAGCCTGCATGACAACGTGGAATCTAATCCCACTCAAACAGGACGTTTCAATGAGAAAATCAAGATACGCTCGCACTTTACACTTTCTGTGCATCGACCCAAACGATACCTATCTACATGTAAAAGAGATAGAAAAGCATTTATCTATTGTTCTCTACAAAATGAAACCCGACGAATTAATGCTAGTTGATAGAAAGCAGAGTAACCGGATCTTGCTCGTCGATTACAGAGAGGTACCACAACTACTGATTATTTGTCCTAACCTGACTGTTATGTGGAAAAATCACGAAATCATTTTATTCAATGTCCCCCAGCAACTTCCAACCTCAGAGCTTCTTACCTATGGGGTACTAAAAGGACTCTTTTACAACACTGAACAAAAGGACAAGATTGCTCGTGGTCTTCAAGAAGTCATTGATGGCGATAACTGGCTGCCAAGGAAGGTAACCAATCAACTGTTGTTTTATTATCGCAATATGGTCAATACCAACACCACACCAACCAATGTTGATTTAACCATTCGTGAGATCCAGGTGATTCGCTGTCTTCAATCCGGGTCTTCAAACACACAAATCGCCGATGACTTGTTTATTAGTGAGTTCACGGTTAAATCTCACCTCTATCAAATATTCCGTAAGCTTGCGGTAAAAAATAGAGTTCAAGCGATAGCATGGGCAAACCAGAACCTGCTTGCATAATCGACCCACCTCTTAGTCTGACGATAATTTTGAGGGAAGCTCTAGTAAATCATGGCTATTGTTGCTGAATTTTCGACATAACTTATGCTAGAGTTGCCCTCAGAAATATCAACCACTCAGGTTGAATCAATAATTATTATAGATAAAGGGTCTTATCATGATCAAAAAGTGCCTTTTCCCGGCAGCTGGCTACGGTACACGTTTTTTACCTGCAACCAAGTCAATGCCTAAAGAAATGATGCCTGTAGTAAACAAACCTCTGATTGAATACGGTGTAGAGGAAGCTATCGAAGCTGGTATGGATGGAATGTGCATCGTTACTGGACGTGGTAAGCACTCGATCATGGATCACTTTGATAAAAACTACGAGCTTGAGCACCAGATTAGCGGCACCAATAAAGAAGACCTATTGGTTAATATCCGTGAAACGATTGAAGCGGCAAACTTCACCTACATTCGTCAACGTGAGATGAAAGGCCTTGGCCATGCTATTTTAACGGGTCGCGAACTGGTAGGCGATGAACCGTTCGCAGTAGTACTTGCTGATGACCTTTGTGTGAACGAGCAACAAGGCGTGCTAGCTCAGATGGTTGCGCTATACAAACAGTTCCGCTGTTCTATTGTTGCTGTACAAGAAGTTCCAGAAGAAGAGACTCACAAGTACGGTGTTATCTCTGGCGAAATGATCAAAGATGACCTTTTCCGAGTTGATGACATGGTAGAGAAGCCAGAGCAAGGTACAGCACCAAGCAACCTAGCGATCATTGGTCGTTATATTCTGACTCCAGATATCTTTGAATTAATCGAGCAGACAGAACCAGGTAAAGGCGGCGAAATCCAGATCACTGATGCATTGCTAAAACAGGCAAAAGCAGGCTGTGTATTGGCTTACAAATTTAAAGGCCAACGTTTTGACTGTGGTAGTGTTGAAGGCTATATCGAAGCAACAAACTACTGCTTCGAAAACCTATACAAGAAAGACCAGCAGCAAATCGAGCTAGGTAAACACTCGACCAAGAAAGAAGCATAACGACTGGTTAATCACTAACGTTACTGATTTTAGAAAGGGCGACTCTTTGAGTCGCCCTTTTTGTTTACTGTTTTTTTATCCAGTAAAACTTTGCACAAATCTCACTCTATGTAATACTTTAGCCACTTAAAATTACATGGTCTATTGAGATGGATAAAATAGAAATTAGAGGCGCTCGTACGCATAACCTCAAAGACGTCAACCTAACCATTCCACGTGACAAACTGACTGTCATCACCGGATTATCGGGGTCAGGAAAGTCGTCACTTGCGTTTGACACACTCTACGCAGAAGGTCAGCGTCGTTATGTTGAATCTCTGTCTGCTTACGCTCGTCAATTTCTATCTCTTATGGAAAAGCCTGATGTCGACCATATTGAAGGTCTATCTCCAGCTATCTCAATAGAACAAAAATCGACTTCACATAACCCTCGCTCAACCGTCGGTACCATTACCGAAGTCTATGATTACCTCAGATTATTGTATGCGCGAGTAGGCGAACCTCGCTGTCCAGACCACAACATCCCTCTAGCAGCACAAACCATCAGTCAAATGGTCGATAAGGTCTTAGAACTGCCTGAAGGCTCAAAGATGATGTTGATGGCACCGATTGTCAAAGAGCGCAAAGGTGAGCATGTTAAAACACTGGAAAACTTAGCTGCGCAAGGCTTTATCCGAGCCCGAATTGATGGTGAAACCTGTGATCTATCCGATCCACCAGCACTTGAACTTCATAAGAAGCACACCATTGAAGTTGTGGTAGACAGATTCAAGGTTCGTCCTGATCTTCAACAGCGTTTAGCCGAGTCATTCGAGACCACATTAGAGCTCTCTGGCGGTATCGCTGTCGTCGGCTGGATGGACGAAACGGATCAAGAAGAGATCGTATTCTCTGCTAACTTCGCTTGTCCTAAATGTGGTTACAGCATGCAAGAGCTTGAGCCTCGCCTGTTCTCATTTAATAACCCGGCAGGAGCATGTGGTACGTGTGATGGTCTTGGTGTTCAACAGTATTTTGATCCAAGCCGAGTGATTTTAGATGAGAACCTAAGCATTGCTGAAGGTGCGATAAAAGGTTGGGATCAAAAGAACTACTACTATTTCCAAATGCTAACGTCGCTATCAGACCATTATGGTTTTGATCTGTATGCGCCATTTAATTCTCTACCGAAAAAGACTCAAGAGATCATTCTAAAAGGATCAGGTCGTACTGAAGTGGAATTCAAGTACATCAATGACCGAGGTGATATTCGGGTTAAGCGTCATCCATTTGAGGGCATTTTAAATACCTTAGAGCGCCGTTACCGTGATACTGAATCGAGCGCAGTGCGTGAAGATCTTGCTAAATACATCGCAACCAAATCGTGCTCTAGCTGTGATGGCACTCGCCTGAGATTAGAAGCTCGTAATGTTTTCATTGGTGATACAACACTTCCGGAAATCGTTGAACTTAGCATTGCTGACGCACTACAATTTTTCCAAGAATTGAAGCTAGACGGTCAACGTGGGCAGATCGCAGATAAAGTGATGAAAGAGATCAATGATCGTCTGCATTTCTTAGTCAACGTTGGTTTGAACTACCTTAACCTATCACGCAGTGCTGAAACGCTGTCTGGTGGTGAGGCGCAACGTATTCGTTTGGCGAGCCAAATCGGTGCCGGTTTAGTTGGCGTTATGTATGTACTTGATGAGCCATCAATTGGTCTCCACCAGCGCGATAATGAACGTCTATTGCAAACCTTAATTCACCTGAGAGACTTAGGTAATACGGTACTTGTTGTGGAACATGACGAAGATGCAATTCGTTGTGCTGACCATGTTATCGATATCGGTCCAGGAGCAGGGGTGCACGGTGGTCACGTGGTGGCAGAAGGTACCATGCAAGACATCATCGAAAACCCGAACTCCTTGACAGGCCAATACCTGAGCGGTGCTAAAGAAATTGCAGTGCCTGAAAAGAGAACGCCTATCGACAAGAAAAAGGTCGTCGAGATCGTTGGCGCAACGGGGAACAACCTAAAGAATGTGACCGCGACAATTCCTGTTGGCTTGTTCAGTTGTATTACGGGCGTATCAGGTTCGGGTAAATCAACGCTTATCAACGATACCTTCTTTAAAGTCGCCCACACTCAATTAAACGGTGCCACGACTGCAGTTCCAGCAAAGCACAAAAAGATTAAAGGGTTAGAACATTTTGATAAGGTAATCGACATAGATCAAAGCCCTATCGGTCGTACACCAAGATCAAACCCTGCGACCTACACAGGGATTTTCACCCCTATTCGTGAACTATTCGCGGGCACTCAGGAATCACGTTCTCGTGGTTACAAGCCAGGTCGATTCAGCTTTAACGTTCGTGGTGGTCGTTGTGAGGCTTGTCAGGGAGACGGCGTAATCAAGGTAGAGATGCACTTCTTACCCGATGTGTATGTGCCTTGTGATGTGTGTAAAGGTAAGCGCTATAACCGTGAGACTCTAGAGGTCCGCTACAAAGGTAAAACCATTGACGAAGTTCTAGAGATGACTGTGGAAGATGCTCGTGAATACTTCAACCCGGTACCTGTTATCGCTCGTAAACTGCAAACTTTAATGGACGTTGGCCTCTCTTACATTCGCTTAGGACAAGCAGCTACAACCTTATCTGGTGGTGAAGCTCAGCGTGTTAAATTAGCGCGTGAACTGTCTAAACGAGACACGGGAAAAACCTTATACATTCTCGATGAGCCAACAACAGGCCTTCATTTCCACGATATCCAGCAGCTACTGACGGTATTACATAGACTGCGTGATCACGGTAATACAGTTGTCGTGATTGAGCACAACCTAGATGTCGTTAAAACAGCAGACTGGATCCTAGATCTTGGCCCAGAAGGTGGGCAAGGTGGTGGTGAGATTGTTGCAGAGGGTACACCTGAAGATGTGGCGTTAGTCGAAGGTTCACACACTGCTCGCTTCCTTAAGCCTATGTTAAATTTGAAGTAGGTGTAAAATAGCGCCCTGCGGGCAGACAGAAAAATGTTAAAGTAACAGAGCTTGTTTCAGAAGGAACAAGCTCTGTTTTTATAAGGTTAGGGATTTATGGCAACAATACACACTAGCGGTACTCAGCTAGAAAATCAGATCACTCAGCTACCACTCAACAAAGCATTTCTGGCTTCTTTAGCTGTTGTATTCTTGTTAGCTATGCATTTTTTTATGCCGAATCCTGGTGGTTCGGGCCTTGCTCTATCCTTTAACCCTACCACTTGGCTAGCGCTAAGCTTCACGCTAGCGATTGGCTTTTACCAACTCGCGACCAATCGAGTACTCAAGTATTCCAAATTAACAATTGGCTTGTTGATTAGCTGCATCATACTCACGCTACCCATTTTATACAGCAATGCTGCACCTCAAGGAGCGTCAGGACGCTTGCTTGGATTGTGGGCGGGCTTTGCCTTATTTGTGGTGCTGCAGCAATTTAAGTTCAGCAATAAACACAAGCAACGTATGTTGTGGTTCATTGTACTTGCTGTTGTTATACAAGCACTATTTGGCTATGTGCAATATTTCTTATTAGAACCTGGCAACCTATTTGGCTACAACACTTCTGCAAACCGACCATATGGGATATTTCAACAACCGAATGTAATGGCAAGCTTTCTTGCTACTGGTTTTGTGCTGTCCGCTTACCTTTTAGCAAGGCAGCCGGCTAAATATAACCATAAGATCAGCGAATCATTCCTACTGTATTTAACTCCAACCTTAACCGTGCCCTTGCTGATCATCATTGCATCACGTACCGGATGGTTGGCCGCTGTCATTGGGTTTATCTGCATTCTGCCCTATCTATACAAGTTCTCGACCAAGAAACGCTTCTACGGATGGTGCGCATCAGTGCTCGTCGGTGTCGTCGTCGCTTTTTCGGTGATCAGCCTAAGTGCGACTGATAGCCTCGCTAGCAAGAAAGCGAACCTAGAAAGCCCGCGCGCTTATACGTTCCCGCAAGCTTTAGATATGATGATCGAAAAGCCATTTACAGGTTATGGTTACGGGAAATTTGAGTCTGAATACACGCTATATACAGCTCGCCAACATCAACTCAACTCGAACTATCATCCAGGTCTTCCTTCAATGGATCACCCGCACAATGAGTTCCTGTTTTGGGGAGTTGAAGGGGGGATTGTACCAATCATCGGAATCTTGATTGCTGCAATATTGGTGATGTCACGCATAACAAGTTCAGCAAAGGGAACACGTCTAGCCCTGCTCGCGTTATTTATCCCAATCCTTTTGCACTCTCAACTTGAGTATCCTTTTTACCACTCGGCGATTCACTGGATAACATTCATTATATTGATTTACTGGGTAGATCAGCGCTCTTCCCGACATTATCAACAGTCGTTCAGTATCATCAGCAAGACCCTATTTAGAGTGTTGAGCTTAGTGCTCCCTATTTTGGTCAGTTTTTATATGTTGAGCGCCCTGCACACCAACTATGTACTGACTAAGTTTGAACTGTCTAAGCCGAAAAATCCGGACATTCTTAAGCAGGTAACGAACCCAGTGGTGTGGAAAGATCGCTACGATTGGGATATATACAGCACTTACCTTAATATCGGCCTCTACAAAGCCGACCCGAGCCTTATACAGCCTTACATCGATTGGTCACTGGAGATCATTAAGAGCAAACCAAGACCGGCTTTCTACAGCAATCTGATTCTGGCGTATCAAGGCCTAGGAGAAGAAAGTAAAGCAGAGCAAATTCGTAGCGAAGCGAACTTTTTATTTCCAAACAGAGACTTTTCAAAGGTTCAGTATAAGAAAGTGTCACAAGCAGAAGATAACGTTTCGTCTGCAGAATAATGTTAAGAATTCGCAACGCAAGCTTCACTTAGTAGGCAGTAGGAGCTTGGGGTAGATACAAAAAAGCGCACGATCTCTCGTGCGCTTTTCTTTTTAATTTCAGTTCATGCAGCTACTTCAAAACATCTTTTAGCGCTTTTAGGCACAACGCGACATTCTCTTTACGAGCACCGTAACCCATTAGGCCGATACGCCATGCCTTACCAGCCAAAGAGCCAAGCCCAGCACCGATTTCAAGATTATATTCTTCTAAAAGCTGCGTTCTGATCTTAGCCTCATCAATTCCTTCTGGGAAATAAAGTGCATTAAGCTGCGGCAGGCGGCTCTCTTCATCAACCACAAACTTTAACCCTAGAGCTTCTACGCCTTCTTTAAGCTCTTGGTGCATCGCATGATGACGAGACCACGCATTATCTAAGCCTTCATTTTTCAACAAAACCAGCGACTCATGCAGAGCATAAAGGCTGTTCACGGGTGCGGTATGGTGGTAGCTACGCTTACCTTCTCCACTCCAGTAACCTAATACTAAACTTTGATCCAAAAACCAGCTTTGCACTGGTGCTTTACGGGCTTTCATTTTATCAACCGCACGCTGAGAGAAAGTCACTGGAGATAGCCCTGGCACACAAGACAGACACTTTTGGCTGCCAGAATAAACCGCATCAAGCTGCCACTCATCAACCAGCAATGGCACACCACCTAATGATGTCACTGCATCAACAATCGTTAACGCATCAAACTGACGAGCGACAGCAGAGATAGCTTGAGCATCAGATAACGCTCCGGTTGATGTCTCTGCATGCACAAATGCAACAGCAACGGCATCGGGGTTTTCTGCCAATGCTTGTTCTACCTTTTCAACTGAAACGGGCTTGCCCCATTCGTCATCAACAAGGATGGCTTCGCCACCACAACGCACCACGTTTTCTCGCATACGCTCACCGAAGACACCGTTACGACAAACAATCACCTTTTCACCAGGCTCAATCAAGTTAACAAAACAGGTCTCCATACCCGCACTGCCCGGAGCAGAAACGGCAATCGTAAATTCGTTTTCAGTCTGAAAAGCGTATTTAAGAAGCTGTTTAAGCTCGTCCATCATCGCAATAAACAGCGGATCTAAGTGACCTATGGTTGGACGGCTCAAAGCCTGTAACACTTGAGGTGAGATATCTGAAGGACCAGGTCCCATTAACGTTCGGTGTGGTGGATAAAAGCTATCGATAGCAGTAGTGAGTGGTAAATTAGACATGTACATCCCTTACGTTAATGTTGTGAACAATCCACCCTAAAGCAAATTGATTACCTCAGCAATTAGCCATAAGTATTGAGGTCAAACCACTGTCACATAATTGTTAAAATTATTTTTCAATTATCTCAAGTTACGGATTGACATTGTTACCACAAAAACGTTCAATGAAACGGCTATCTAGCAGAAGAGGAGCACTGCCCAGGCAGATGTTTTGTGGAACCGCATTTCCAATACAAAACATTTATGGGGAGCAGTGCCGAGATAATAAAAGGATGCAGGACCTTTATTATCGGTTGAGCGGGCTGAATCCCGTCAACTGTCGCCATTTCTATATGGTGAAGAGCTTCTGAGGTTACTATTCTAATAATTCCTCTCTTTTTGCTCTAAAACTCTCTTCGAAAAACATCGGACGTTGGATTACCCAACCGTAATTTTATTTTAGGAAGTCGTGGGAGATATATCGTGAGTGCATCTAATGTAGCTGGTTCTTTTAATGTCGCTAAGTTTGGTGGAACAAGTGTTGCCAACTTTGAAGCAATGAGCCGTTGTGCTGCCATTATTGAAAACAACTCAAACACGAAACTGGTCGTGAGTAGTGCATGCTCTGGTGTCACTAACTTGCTGGTTGAACTAGCAAATGGTGTTCAAGACAAAGCTCGTCGTCAGGAACTAATGGCGCAATTAGCGGACATTCACAACGCAATTCTTGACCAACTCGCAGATCCAATCAGCATCGAAAAAGAAGTCCACAGCATTCTTGATGACATTGCGAGCGCGGCAGAGGCCGCATCATTCCAAACAAGCACTAAACTGACCGATCACCTTGTCGCATGTGGCGAGTTGATGTCGACACACCTTCTTGCTCAAATCCTTCGCGAACGTGGTACATCCGCGGTTCGCTTCGATATCAGAGAAGTGATGCGCACTAATGATGATTTTGGTAAAGCCGAACCTCAACTAGAAGATATTGCCGCTCTAGCGCAACAGAAACTTATTCCACTTTGCCAACAACAAGTTGTCGTTACACAAGGTTTTATCGGTGCTGATAGCGAAGGCAACACCACGACTTTAGGCCGCGGTGGCAGTGATTACTCAGCAGCATTGATTGCCGAATCTGTAAAGGCGATTGGTCTAGAAATCTGGACGGATGTTCCGGGTATTTACACCACTGACCCTCGTATTGCACCTAAAGCTTCTCCTATCCCAGAGATCAGCTTTAGTGAAGCATCGGAAATGGCAAACTTTGGTGCGAAGATCTTGCACCCATCAACTCTAGTACCTGCACTACGCCACCAAATACCGGTATTTGTCGGCTCTTCTAAAGCGCCAGAGCTCGGTGGAACTTGGATTCGTCAAGAAGTTGAGAGCTCTCCTCTATTTAGAGCGCTTGCCCTACGCTGCAACCAAACCATGGTTACGCTACGTAGCGCTAATATGTTCCATGCCTATGGCTTTTTGGCAAAGGTATTCGAGATCCTTGCTAAACATAAGATCTCGGTCGATCTTATCACCACTTCAGAGATCAGTGTTTCACTAACACTCGATCAAACCGATACCTCTGGTGGTGCTCCTGAGTTACCTGAAGCCGCTCGCCTTGAGCTTGAAGAATTGTGTTCCGTGGATATTGAGCACGACCTATGCCTTGTTGCACTGATTGGTAACAACATGAGTGAAAGCAAAGGCTATGCGAAGCAGGTATTCGGCACTCTTGAGGATTTCAACCTACGCATGATTTGTTACGGAGCAAGCCCACACAACCTGTGTTTCTTGCTAGATGAATCTGTTTCTAAGTTGGCGATTCAAAAACTGCACCAAGAATTGTTTGAGTAAAAATGCGTTTATCACCAACAGATAAATAACTAAATCTCAGATACAAAAAGGGTTGCGATTAAGCAACCCTTTTTCTTTTTTACTATACGAATCAAAGCTCGTCGTAGATTCAAACTAGTTAATGTTTGGACCTAACCACTTCTCGGCTTCTAACATGTCCCAACCTTTGCGGTCAGCATAGCTATCCACTTGATCCTGTTGAATCTGTGCAATAGCAAAGTATCTAGCATCAGGGTGTGAGAAATACATACCAGACACTGAGGCACCAGGCCACATCGCGTAGCTTGTCGTTAATGACATATCGATTGCCTTTTCAACGTCCATCAGCTCCCACAACGTACCTTTCTCTGTATGCTCTGGGCAAGCAGGGTAACCTGGAGCTGGACGAATACCTTGGTATTTCTCTCGAATCAAATCGTCGTTAGACAAATTCTCATCTGGCGAGTAACCCCAGATATCCTTTCTCACTTCTTTATGCAGGTACTCCGCGAACGCTTCAGCCAATCGGTCAGCAACCGCCTGAATCATAATCGCGTTGTAGTCATCGCCTTTCGCTTTATATTCATCAGCCAGCTCTCGCTCACCAATACCACCCGTCACCGCAAAGCCACCAATCCAGTCCGCTTTACCGCTTTCTTTTGGCGCAATGTAATCTGACAGGCAATAGTTAAAACCTTTTGGTTTCTCTGTTTGTTGACGAAGATTGTGTAGAACTTTTAGAACTTCGGTACGAGATTCATCGGTATACACCTCAATATCATCACCAACACTGTTCGCTGGGAACATGGCACACATGCCACGCGCTTCAAGTAATTTCTCTTTCTCTACGCGATCCAGTAAATCATTAGCATCTTTGAATAAACGTTTTGCCTCTTCACCCACTTCCTCATGATCAAGGATTGCAGGGTATTTACCAACCAATGACCATGTCATAAAGAATGGAGTCCAATCGATGTACTGACGCAAAGTTGCCACATCAAAATCATTGAAAATGTGCACTCCCGGCTTAGCGGGTGCCGGTGGCGTATACGCATCCCAATCGATAGCAACTTTATTGGCACGAGCTCTTTCAAGCGTGACAGGCTTGGTACGAGGCTTCTTACGATTGTGCTGATCTCGAACGCGATCGTAATCGATATCCAGCTTCTCAACGAAAGCGGGTTTCAATTCATCAGAAAGTAGTGAAGTACAAACACCCACTGCACGCGAGGCATTATTTACGTATACAACAGGTTCTGAATAATTCTGCTCAATCTTAACTGCTGTGTGAGCTTTAGATGTGGTTGCGCCGCCAATCAGAAGAGGCAGCTTGAAACCCTGTCTCTCCATTTCTTTAGCAACATGTACCATTTCATCAAGAGACGGTGTAATCAGCCCAGACAGGCCAATAATGTCGACATTCTCTTCTTTCGCTACCTTGAGAATCTTCTCGCAAGAAACCATCACACCTAAGTCGATAATTTCGTAGTTATTACACTGTAAAACCACACCAACGATATTTTTACCGATATCGTGAACGTCACCTTTAACGGTCGCTAACAAAATCTTACCGTTAGTTGCGCCCACTTCTTTGGATGCATTAATGAATGGTTCTAAATGGGCAACCGCCTGTTTCATCACACGCGCAGACTTTACAACCTGTGGTAAGAACATCTTACCTTCACCAAACAGGTCACCAACAACGTTCATTCCGTCCATTAGAGGACCTTCAATCACTTCAATAGGACGAGAGGCATTAACACGAGCTTCTTCGGTATCTTCAACAATAAAGTCGGTGATACCTTTTACCAAAGAGTGCTCCAAACGCTTCTCTACAGGCCAAGTTCGCCACTCTAATGCAGATTTATCTTCAACCTTACCAACAGCACGCTCTAGGTATTCGGTCGCCATATCCAGCAATCTTTCAGTCGAATCATCACGACGGTTTAGTACCACATCTTCAACAGCATCACGCAGATCTTCTGGAACATTATCGTAAATTTCCAACTGACCAGCGTTTACAATGCCCATATCCATACCGTTTTTAAAACAGTGATATAGGAATACCGCGTGAATAGCCTCACGGACGTAGTTATTACCACGGAATGAGAATGAAACATTCGACACACCGCCAGAGATCATCGCATGCGGGAGATCGCGTTTGATGTCTCCTACTGCTTCAATGAAATCAACCGCATAGTTATTATGCTCATCGATACCAGTAGCCACTGCGAAAATATTCGGGTCAAAAATAATATCTTCTGGTGGGAAACCGACTTCATCAACAAGAATGTTGTAGGCATTGGTACAGATTTCGACTTTACGCTCTCGAGTATCAGCCTGCCCGACTTCATCAAACGCCATCACGATCACAGCAGCACCATAACGACGAACTAATTTGGCTTGCTCAACAAACTTCTCTTTGCCTTCTTTTAGAGAGATTGAGTTAACGATGCCTTTGCCTTGAATACACTTTAGGCCAGCTTCGATAACTTCCCACTTAGAAGAATCGACCATAACAGGTACTTTCGATATTTCAGGTTCTGAAGCACATAGATTCAGGAATTTAACCATACACGCCTCGGCGTCTAGCATCCCTTCATCCATGTTGATATCGATAATCTGAGCGCCATTTTCGACTTGCTCGCGAGCAACACTCAATGCTTCGTCGTAAAGCTCTTCTTTGATCAAACGCTTGAAACGCGCAGAACCAGTGACATTGGTCCGCTCACCTACATTCACGAACAAAGATTCTTTAGCTATCGTCAGTGGCTCTAGTCCCGAAAGACGACAAGAAACTGGTAAGTCTGGCAATTGACGCGGCGTTACACCTTCAACGGCCTCAGCCATTTGACGGATATGCTCTGGAGTAGTACCACAACACCCACCAATTAGGTTCAAGAAGCCACTTTCAGCCCACTCTTTAACATGTTCAGCCATATCCTCAGGAGAAAGGTCATACTCACCAAATGCATTAGGCAAACCCGCATTAGGGTGAGCAGAAACATTGCACTCTGAGATACGAGACATCTCACCGACATACTCACGCAGTTCATCAGGGCCCAATGCACAGTTCAATCCAAATGAGATTGGTTTTACATGACGAAGGGCGTTGTAGAATGCTTCTGTCGTCTGTCCTGAAAGGGTACGACCTGATGCGTCAGTGATGGTACCGGAAATCATCACTGGAAGAGCAATACCCACCTCTTCAAAAACAGATTCAACGGCAAAGGCACACGCTTTCGCGTTTAACGTATCAAAGATAGTTTCAATAAGAATTAAATCTGAACCGCCCTTAATGAGCGCGCGAGTCGATTCAGAATAGGCTTCAACCAGTTCGTCAAAGCTAACATTACGGTAACCTGGATCGTTTACATCAGGCGAGATAGAACAAGTTCGGTTGGTAGGGCCTAATACACCCGCGACGAAGCGAGGTTTATCTGGGGTCTTTGCAGTCCATTCATCAGCTGCTTCACGAGCAAGCTTGGCAGCAGCAAAGTTAATCTCTTCACTAAGGCTTTCCATATCGTAGTCGGCCATAGCGATGGTTGTAGCGTTAAAGGTATTGGTTTCGAGGATGTCAGCCCCAGCTTCCAAATACTCCATATGGATATCTTTGATAAGCTTAGGCTGTGTAAGAACTAAAAGGTCATTGTTGCCCTTTAAGTCACTGTGCCAATCAGCAAAGCGTTCACCACGATAGTCTTGCTCTTCCAATTTATAATCCTGAATCATGGTGCCCATGCCACCATCAATCAGTAAAATTCGTTGCTTCAACAGAGCGTCAATCTTTTGCCTTACATTACTTCCCACGGTACAACCTCATTCCTTTAATTATCCCTCCATCCTATCACACATTAAAAAGGAGTCTAGACGTCTAAAAAAGGAAATTGATTACTGAGTCATGACAAAAAAATGTTTGCTATTTGAGCATGAGACAACGAAAATTCATATTCATACTTTGTTACATGTTGGAATCCCAATGTCGGTCTATTACACCTTATGCTTCTTGTCCGCTGCAGCCATGCTTATTGCTTTCGTGAATACAAAAATTGGTAAAATGCAGACAACCATCGCCATCACAGCTGGCTCAATGATGTTATCTCTATTGATTATCATTGCGGGACAAAATAATTGGTTCCAATTGGCAGACATTGCCTCAGAGACCGTTGCCAGTATCAATTTTGAAGATTTCCTTCTAAAAGGGATATTAGGATTCTTACTATTTGCAGGCGGTTTGGGAATCAAATTACCAAACCTAAAAGACCAGAAATGGGAAATAACAGTACTCGCGTTAGGTGCTACGCTGTTTTCAACATTCTTTATCGGTTTTGTGCTGTACGGGTTTTGCCAGTTCATCGGTATTCAATTTGATCTGATTTACTGCCTACTCTTTGGCTCGCTAATCTCTCCAACCGATCCCATCGCCGTGCTAGCAATAGTAAAGAAACTCGACGCTCCCAGAAGAATCTCTACTCAAATCGAGGGAGAATCTCTATTCAACGATGGTTTTGGCTTAGTTATCTTCGTAACCCTATTTACTATCGCATTCGGCACAGAAGCGCCAACCGTCGGTAGTGTGACCAT
The DNA here is from genome assembly GCF_041471145.1 of Vibrio sp. 10N.261.54.A5. Lineage (NCBI taxonomy): Bacteria > Pseudomonadati > Pseudomonadota > Gammaproteobacteria > Vibrionales > Vibrionaceae > Vibrio > Vibrio sp. 10N.261.54.A5. The sequence goes on from NZ_JBFRNU010000020.1 coordinate 166,403, forward strand.
GCTATTCGTTCAAGAGGCGATTGGCGGCATTGTCTATGGTTTTGTTTTAGGTCTTGTATTCCACTACCTAATCAGCAATACCGATGACCACTCGATGGAGTTGCTATTAACCATCGGCATCCCAACTGCTGGTTATGCGTTTGCTGAAGTTCTACATGTATCAGGCCCATTAGCGATGGTGGTATCAGGTATCATGATTGGTAACTGGACTCGCTTTATCGGATTCTCGAAAGAGAGTGAAGATCACCTAGATCATTTCTGGGAGTTGATAGATGAATTCTTAAACGGCGTATTATTCCTACTAATTGGTATGTCGATGCTGTTATTCAAATTCCACCAAGAAGACTGGATCTTAATGGCGTTCGCAGTCCCTCTAGTATTGAGTGCACGTTACTTGAGTGTTTTCTTGTCTTACATCGGATTTAAACGCTTTAGAACTTACAACCCGTGGTCGATTAAGATTCTAACTTGGGGTGGTTTACGCGGTGGCTTAGCACTAGCCATGGCACTTTCAATCCCTTCAGGTATCTGGGTAATTGAAGACAAAGCAATAGATGTAAAAGAGATAATCCTTGTCATGACATACGCCGTTGTTGTGTTCTCTATTCTAGTTCAAGGCTCAACAATCACTCCTATGATAGAGAAAGCAAAACAAGCAGAGAAAGAGCTAGATTAACACCTAGATAGATCAACCAAAGCCGCCTACTTTAGGTGGCCTTTTTTATACCCAATGAAAGTCAAACTCACCAATTCCCATACTGGAGCTATCGCTGAAAGATATGCGTGGAACATAGAGCTCATATCGATATTTGATACCGCTAATATTTGAGTAATCGAAAGCCTTAATGTGGGTGGACAGAACTCTTTAAGGAGCTTAAGTCATACAGAGAATTAGTTCTTCTGCCCACTCGCTAGTCTACCCAATAACCCACTCTCAAGTTATATAAGCTTCAATCGAAAGGCTTCACCTTTCACCTGGAAACAAAAATAACGGGACTCAACGTCTCGCTAGAATAGCGTTAGTTATTAACAGGACTACGGAGCTAGATGAGTGGTGAACAGAAAGCTTTAGCTTTGAACTAAGTCATTAAATACAGCAAGGCTGCACTAAATCAGTGTTCGATAGAGATAGCTAAAGGAACACATGGTACTTCAAGTGATACTTGTAAAAATGACAGGAATAAAAAGCGCTAGCATTTCTGCCGAGACGTGCAGACTAGAGTCTTAAATATGGCAAGGCTGGAATGAGTAGGCACTCCGGAGATTCGAGCACGCAGGTGAGCTAGGAGCGCCTAGTTATCCCAACATTACTTCGTAGAAGCAGCAGATACAAAAAAGCCCCAGTATTTCTGCTGAGGCTTAGTATATGGAAAGGTTGGAGGTTTAGACTCCCAACACGCGCTGTTTTGGTAAGTAGGAGAATCCGCGGCTTTGCTAATGGCGTATATTATACCAATCCGGAAAATTA